>JBBROR010000140.1:0-8550 GCA_038229175.1 Acetobacterales bacterium
ATGCTCGCTCTTACGTGGCACGCCGAAACCGGCGTCCGCTTCTTCCCCGACAATGTTGGAACTGAATGGCGAGCAGTGGTGCACGAGGCGCCGATCCCCGTTGTTGCAGTTGCCACCCGACCCGCCCGGTTGCCAGCCACCCTGCAAGGGTTGCCAGGTCAGGCAATTCGCCGATCAGATCGCGCGCTTTCGCCGTCGGGCACCATATGCTAACCGGAGTGTTGCATCGCCGACCGAGCTGCCAGAGCGGGAAGATTTTGGGCACACAAAATCATCCCGCGCTAACTTATTGTTTTATCGCGCATGTTCATGCGTTTGCGTGAAGCAACCCAAACGCTTCATGATCTAACGCTCGCTTACCCAGGAGAAGTTCGGATGAATCTTTTACGCAAACGCATGTTCGGCGGCGTGGGCATTGTGGTCATTCTCGCCGTCGGCATCTTTCTGCTCGACATGCCTTTGCTGGCATTCATCTTTGCTCTGATGGTGCTGGTCTTCAGCTTGTCCGAGGACTGATCGGCGCGAGCGCTCTACGGCAGAGGCTATCGCGGGTTGAGACAGGTTCAAGATGTCAGCTGCGTGGCGCATCAAACACGCTGCGCGATCGCATCAAACACCAGGACATGGCCCAGTGGCGGCGATTTCGGCACATCATCTTGGCTGCTCCAACCTGGCGAAATTATACTGCAAAGGAGCAGGTTTGAAATGATCCTGACCGCCGCGACCCGCGAGGGCAGCATGATCCGATGACACGGGCCACCAAACGCAAACTCTCCGCCGCCATCGGCTTCAAGGCCTGGCGTGATGGGCTGGCCCGTGAGCAAGCGATGGAAACCTTGTTCGAACTCGGTTTTGCCGATATCGCGCCGATCCATCGCGCCTTCGCCCCAATGGCGCGGGAGCTGCGCTTCGATGTCAGCGAGATGGCCGTGATCACCGCGTTACAGGCACTGGCC
Source organism: Acetobacterales bacterium (assembly GCA_038229175.1). Classification (GTDB taxonomy): domain Bacteria; phylum Pseudomonadota; class Alphaproteobacteria; order Acetobacterales; family Acetobacteraceae; genus CAIQQQ01. The sequence continues at coordinate 957 of JBBROR010000140.1, forward strand.
TACGACAAGAGGCTGATGCTGCTGCCCGTGACACTGGCCGCGCGGTTCCAGCATGGCTGCCTGATCACACGGGCTGAACACAAGCTCAGGCCGGATGACCTCGCAGGCCGCAAAGTGGCGGTGCGGGCCTACACGCAGACCACCGGCGTGTGGGTGCGCGGCATTCTGGAGAACGACCACGGGGTCGGTGCGTCGTCCGTCGCATGGGTGACGCAGGAAGGCGCGCATGTTGCGGAATACAAGAACCCGGCTTGGGTGCATCAGGCCAGCGAGGACCGCGCCCTGGTCGACATGCTCCGTGCTGGCGAGGTCGACGCTGCGATTCTCGGTAACGATCTGCCGGATGCTCCCGATCTGGTCCCGGTGATCCCGCATCCCGTCGAGGCCGCAGCGGCGTGGTATGCAAAATATGGCGTCGTCCCCACCAACCACATCATGGTGGTGCGCAGCGACGTGGCCGAGGCCGATCCAGACGCCATGAGGGCATTATGGCGCTGCCTGCTGAGGGCGAAGCCTGCGCCGGAGACCGGTGTCGATTTCGCCGCCATCGGCATCAAGGCACATCGCGGTCCGATCGAGATGCTGTTGCGGTTCTGCGACCAGCAGGCCTTGCTGCCGCGAAGATTGGATTTCGACGAGATCTATGCCCCCGCGCAGAGACTGTTGGGCGACCTTCCGATCGACTGAACAACCGACCAAAGAGTAACGGGCCAAGGATGGGACGTGGCTGACGCGTGCAGGCCCTTTGTCTTTCCGCCGCGAACCAGGGGGACTGTCGCGCTTGAACATTCTATCGATCCAGTCATGGGTGGCGTATGGCCATGTCGGCAACGCCAGCGCGGTGTTTCCGCTGCAGCGGCTGGGAGCAGAGGTGTGGGCTGTGAACACCGTGCAGTTCTCCAACCACACCGGCTACGGCGACTGGACCGGCCAGGTGTTCACGGGAGCCCAGATCTCGTCGCTGGTCGATGGCATCGCTGCCCGCGGCGCTCTCGAACGCTGCGACGCCGTTCTGTCGGGCTACATGGGCGATGCCGGCATTGGGGCCGCAATCGTGGATGCGGTGGCGCGGGTGAAGGCTGCCAACCCCGCGGCTCTTTATTGTTGCGACCCGGTGCTGGGCGACGACGATACCGGGCTCTACGTGCGCGCCGGGATCGACGTGTTCATGCGCGACGTGGCCCTGCGCGTGGCCGATATCGCCACGCCGAACCGCTTCGAGTTGGAGCATCTGTCCGGCCTGCCCACACGCACACTGGCGCAGACCAAGATCGCCATTGCGGCGCTGCAGGCCATGGGACCACGCATCGTGCTGGTGACCAGCGTGAAGGTGGAGGAAACCCCCCAAGGCTGCATCGACATGCTGGCAGCCGAAGGGGACGTGGTGCATCTGTTGCGCACCCCGGCCCTGCCCGTTCACGTCAACGGCGCCGGTGATGCCATCGCGGCGCTGTTCCTGTTTCACTGCCTGCGCACCGGCGACGTGGCGCAGGCGCTGGCTCTGGCTGGAAGTTCTATCTGGGGATTGCTGCGGCGCACCGCAGAGGCCGGATCACGCGAGATTCTGACGGTGGCCGCGCAGGACGAATTCGTGCAGCCAAGCCGGATATTCGACACATTCCCCTGCTAAGGTTAGCACCAACACCCTGGATGAATTGATGCGGTTTCTGGCTCTTTATCGACGCGTGCTGTTGACCTTGGGGCGCGATCTGCGGATGGCGGCACTGCTCGGCGGTGCCAATCTTGTCGTTGCGTTGATGCAGTTTCTCGACCCGCTGTTGTTTGGCCGCGTGATCGATATGCTGGCAAAGGCCGATTCGCTGCCGGAAGGCGAGCTGTGGTCACAATCGGCAGGCCTGCTTGGCGTTTGGGCGGCCTTGGGCGCCACCGCGATCGGCGCCAACATCCTGGTGGCGCTGCACGCCGAGCGCCTGGCCCATCGCAACCGCCTGCAGACCATGCATCGCTTTTTCGCCCATGTGCTGAGCCTACCGCCTTCGTTTCATGGCGAGGCGCAGTCCGGGCGGCTGATGAAGGTGATGATGTCGGGTGCGGACGGCATGTTCGGCGTGTGGCTCACGTTTTTTCGTGAGGCACTGGCAACCTTCGTGTCGCTGGTGATCCTGTTGCCGCTGACCGTTTTCATCAATTGGCGGCTGTCGATCGCGCTGATTGTGCTGGTGGCACTGTTCTGCGTTGTGACGTTTTTCGTCATCGGCCGCACCGAAGCTGGGCAATTACGCGCCCAGGGCTTTCAAGGCCGGCTTGTCGGCAATGCCCAGGACGCGCTGTCCAACGTGGTGGTGGTGCAAAGCTTTTCCCGGCTCAAGGCCGAGATGCGGCTGTTCGACGACATTGTGAAGCAGGTTATCTCCAGCCAGTTTCCAGTGCTGAACTGGTGGGCCGTGGTCAATGTGATGACCCGCGCCTCCAGCACCATCGCAGTGATCACGATCGTGGCCATCGGTACCTACCTGCACGCGCATCATCTGGCCGGGGTTGGCGAGGTGGTAAGCTTCATGGGGTTGGCTACGATGCTGATCGGCCGGCTGGACGGCGCCATGGGGTTTGCGTCGCGGTTGTTTTTCGAAGCGCCGAACGTGCGCGAGTATTTTTCGGTGCTGGATACCACCAGCACGGTGCCGGAGCGTGCCGACGCGGTGGACCTGCCGCGTGGCCCTGGCGAGGTGCGGTTCGAAAACGTGCGCTTCGGCTATCCGCGCGCGCCGGTGGTGCTGAACGGCGTCACCTTCACAGCCGCCCCTGGCTCCACTGTGGCGCTGGTGGGCCAGACCGGCGCCGGAAAATCCACCGTCATGGCGTTGCTGCAGCGGCTGTGGGACCCCGACGAGGGGCGTATTCTGATCGATGGCCACGACATCCGGGCCATCACGGTCGATAGCCTGCGCAACGCGGTGGGCGTGGTGTTTCAGGACGCCATGCTGCTCAACCGCACCATCCGCGACAATCTGCTCGTCGGCCGCCCGGACGCCAGCAACGATGACATCGAGCGCGCCTGCCGGCTTGCCGAGGCGCATGATTTCATTCTTCGCCAGCCGCAGGGCTATGACACCATGGTGGGCGAGCGCGGTGCCACTTTGTCCGGTGGCCAGCGGCAGCGCCTGGCGATTGCCCGCGCGCTGTTGAAGGACCCGCCGATCCTTATTCTGGATGAAGCGACCTCGGCGCTGGATGCCGCCACCGAGGCGCGCGTCAGCCGGGCATTGAAGGCGCTGATGGCTGGGCGCACCACTTTCATCATCGCGCACCGGCTGTCCACCGTGCGCGACGCAGACGAGATCCTGGTGTTTGCGAACGGCCAGATCGCCGAGCGCGGCAGCTTCGGAAGCCTGATCGCGCAGCACGGCATTTTTGCCGAGTTGGTGGCCACGCAGTTGGAGCATGCCGTCGCGTAGATCGGCGAACACGGAGTTTTGTTGCGCGACGCCTGTCGAAAGGCGCAGGCTTGCCGTCCCAAGTAACGAGGCGGCGCGGATCGGCCAATGGCCCTGCGACGACCGCCCGCATCGGAGGAGGACGCTATGACGATTGCCGCGATCCTGAAGCAAAAAGGCGCCGCCACCATTTCGGTCACCCCGAATGCCACGGTCGCAGAGGTGATACACACACTGGCTTCCGCCCGCATCGGCGCGGTGCTGGTGTGCAACGAGCGCGGCGACCTGATGGGAATCGTCAGCGAACGCGACATCGTGCGCCTGCTCGCCGCCCAGGGCGCCAGCGCGCTGGACCAGCACGCCGACCAGCTGATGACGCGTCATGTCACCACCGCCACGATAAAGACCACCGTGGCCGAGGCGACGGCGATGATGACCTGCGGACGCTTTCGCCATCTGCCGGTGATGGAGCATGACCGGGTGGTGGGGCTGGTCAGCATCGGCGATGTGGTCAAGGCGCGGATCATGCAGCAGGAGAACGAGGTGGACAGCCTCAAGGCTTACGTCGCGGGGACTTGAGGGGGTGGACTTCGCCCACCCTGCAACCTTGCAGGTTGGACGAAGTCCGTAGCCTTACCCTGCCTTACTCTGCCGCCATCGCAGGCCTTGCATTCAACAGCCGCAAGCTGCGATCGATCCACTGCGCGGACACCTTCTCAGCCAGCGCATTTTGACGCAGGCGTTCGTTCAGGGCCGGGAAATCCACCCGGTCCAGCGCCTGGTCCTGGTTGAAGCAGCTGAACACCACGCTCCGTGCCCCGGTGATGGGGTCGATATGCGGCTGGAGGCATTGGGCGCAGACTTCCTTCATCATGCACTGCATCGGCGAGTTGATGGAGCCGATGGCGGAATGGCCGTCCTGAAGATAGGGCTTCAGCACGCCGTGCCGCGCAGCACCCACCGCCTGCATCATACGGTCTGAACCGATCACGATCATATGGGCGGCATCGCGCAACGCCACCGCCTGCTCGCCGAGCTGGCCGGAGCCATACGCGGCCATCGCCTGCACAATGTTGCCCACGAACGTCCGGTCCTGCGGCCGCGTGGCGGGGAAGCCGGGGGCCTCGTCCGAACACCACACGATAACGTCGGCCGCGCGCTCGATCTTATCGACGTTGTAGCGGTCCTGAAGTGCCTTGTAGCCGGCGAAGTAGATGACCTTCGAGCCAGCTTCCCGCGTGGCGGCACCGATGCTGAACAGCACGGCGTTGCCGAGCCCGCCGCCCACCAGCGCCACGGTGGTGTGGGCGTGGATCTCGGTGGCGGCGCCGGTCGGGCCCATCAGCACCACAGGCTCGCCCACGTTCAGCAGGGCGCAAAGATCGGAGCTGCCGCCCATTTCGAGCGCGATCACCGAGACCAGGCCCTTGTCCGGATCGGTCCAGGCACCGGTCATGGCCAGGCCCTCCATCGCCAGCAAGGTGCTGCCTGAGGCCTCGTTGATCACAGGCGCCAGCATTTCGAAGTTCTGCAGGCGGTAGAACTGGCCGGGCCGGAATGCGCGGGCGGCGGCGGGGGCGTGCAGGACGACTTCGACGATAGTGGGGGTCAACCGGTACACGGCGTGGACGGTGGCGGACAGATCGGCCTTGGCCCGCGCCATCACATCTGCGCCGGACAGGCCCGTGGCAGGCGTGGCATCGAGTTGCGCCGTCACCACGGGATAGCCGCGCTTGGCCGAGCCCATCGCCTTGACCACATTCCCAAAAAAGCTCGGGTGCAGGTCGCCGAAGAAGCTGAGGAAGCGGCCGTTATCGGCGCGATGCATCAGCACCTGTGCCTCGTTGGGCTTGCTCATGGCGCGCTGCGGGCTGACCGGTGTGCCATTTGAATCAACCGCCTGAAAGTAACGGCCATCCAACTTGATGCGGCCGTCCTCACGCGCCAGGACGGTGTTCGGCTGGGTTCCGGCTGCGACCAGCACGGCCTTGGCCGGCAGCACCACCTCGGACTTGTCGGCGCGCGTGCAGCGCAGCGCACTGGCGTGGCCGAAACGATCCATCACCACCTCGGCGGGCGACAGGCCTTCGGCGAAGCGCACGCCCTCCTCCATCGCCTTTTCCACTTCCTCGTGGTTCAGCGTGTAGCTCGGCGCCTCGCCCAGGGTGCGGCGATAGGCCACGGTGGCGCCGCCCCATTTGTCGAGCAACTGGGCCAGCAGCGGCTGCCGCCCGGCGGCGGCAGCGGCCAGGCGCTCAGCGCGGATCGCTGCCGCATGGGTGAGGAATTCTGCCGCGATCTCGGCATCCTCATCGGTCCAGCGGGCGCGGACGGCGGCTTCCCCGCGTTCGGCGAGGAGGGTGGAGTAACGCCAGGCAAATTTTTCGACCTGGCGCACATAGTAGGCCAAGCTCTCCGTTGCGGTATCGATCGCTGTCAGGCCGCCGCCGATCACCACGACGGGCAGGCGGAGCTGGAGGTTGGCGATCGAGCTCATCTTGGCCGCACCGGTGAGCTGCAGGCCCATCAGGAAGTCGCTCGCCTGGCGCACGCCGCGGGCGAGGCCGCCGGGCATGTCGATCACCGTGGGGCGGCCGGCGCCCATGCACAGCGAAATATGGTCGAAGCCCATCGCCCAGGCGTCGTCGATCGATATCGTGCCGCCGCCGCCGAAGCGCACGCCGCCGGACAGCGCAAAGGTGGAGCGGCGTTCCAGCAGGAGGCGTACGAGCTTCAGGTAGTTCTTGTTCCACCGCACGGTGATGCCGTATTCGGCCACGCCGCCGAAGCCGGCCATGATGCGGTCGTCAAGGTTTTCAAACAGGGTGGCGGCGTCACGCACCGGTGTGTTCGGGTCAAAGCCGAGGGGTTCGATCTTGAGGCCATCCACCGCCACCACCGTGTGGCCGTCGTTCATCAGGTGATGCGCCAGGGTAAAGCCGGCCGGGCCAAGGCCCACGACCAGAACTTTGCGGCCGGTGTCCGGGCGTGGCAGCGGCCTGCGAATGTTCAGCGGGTTCCAGCGGGTCACAAGTGCATAAATCTCGAAGCCCCAGGGCAGGCCCAGGACGTCGCGGAGGATGGACGTCTCGGCCTGGGGGATATCGACCGGCTCCTGCTTTTGAAAGACGCAGGCCTTCATGCAGTCGTTGCAGATGCGGTGGCCGGTGGCCGCCATCATGGGGTTGTCCACCGCGATGGTGGCGAACGCGCCCAGCAGATGACCCTCGGCGCGGAGCTTGTGCATCTCGCTGATCTTTTCATCCAGCGGGCAGCCAGCCAGCGTCGCGCCGAAATGGCTCTTCTGGAACTCCCCCGTCTTGCGGTCGCGCAGGCCCTTGGAGCAGCTGTCCTTGGACTGGGTGTGGCACCAGATGCAGTAGTTCATCTGGTCCAGCGCCTGCTGGGTGTTCATGCCGGGATCGGTGAGCGCGAAGCCGTCGCGCTGGCGCCAGTCGTGCTCGGGCAGGCGCTTCATCAGCACGCCGTCGCGCTCGACGGTGTCCATGTGGACCAGGTTGGCGAAATCCAGCTTCTTCGGCACGCGGAACAAGGTGCCACCCTTGTGATGCGCCCGGCCCTCGGCCGACAGCGTGGCCCAGGCGGCGTAGCGCATCGCCACGTCCAGCGCCGGGGCATGGGCTTGGATCTCCCAGGCGGCGACCGCGTCGGCAAAGCCTTGTTCGGTGAGCGGAGCGCCGATCAGCGCCTCCAGCTCGGCCCGCAACGTTGGGCCATCGAAGCCAGATACGTCGCCGTATGTCTTGACCGCCCGGCGCTGGACGAACAGGCGCTTGCAGGTATGAATGACATCCAGACGCGCCGTGAGCCCCGCCACGACGGCGGCCTCGGCGTTGATGCCGAACAGATCGGCCAGGAAGCCGCCGAAATGGCCGCCCAGTGCCACCACCAACTCACCCTCCGCCTTGGCATCGAGCGCCTCAGGCGTGGCGCGCGCGGCCAGCAGGCGTTCGAGCAGGGATGCGTCCTCTTGCTCCAACCCTGCCAAAAAGGCGCGGTCGAGTGCTACAAGACCTTGGTTCGTGGCAAGGCCGTCAAAGGTCGCGCCGAAGCCCAGGGCGGTGTCTGCTGGCAGGCGGTTCATTGTGCATCCTCGTTGGTCGTTTCCTCGCGCGTTTTGGTGCGCAAGGCGGCGGATCAGCGTCAGCGGATGCCACGCAGTGCGCCCCGCCGTCCAT
>JBBROR010000141.1:0-8513 GCA_038229175.1 Acetobacterales bacterium
GCCCCGCCGTGCGCGACGTGCCGATAACCATGGCGCCGAAGGAAAGCCAGGACGCCATCCGCGAGTTCGGCCGTGACAGCTACGCCAAGCTGATCGCTGAGACGCCGATCGAGCTGCCGCTGGATGCGGCGGGGCTGGTCTTTGCCTTTCGGAGATGGGACGAGCAGGTCGGTGCCAAGGTCGGCAAGTAACATTATACGACCCGGCGCGTTGTTTCGCGCGCCGGGGCTTTTCGCGTTCTGAAAGGTTTACAATGGCATTGCGTGATTTCCGTGCGCTGCGACTGGATGCGATGAGCCGGGATTTCGGTCTGCTCAACGCGCTGAAGGGGATTACGCTGACGGTGGAACGCGGTGAGTTCGTGGCACTGCTTGGGCCGTCCGGCTGTGGCAAGTCCACGGCGCTGAATTGTCTGGCGGGCCTGTTGCCGCTGACTTCGGGCAGCATCTGGCTCGACGACAAGCGGATCGACACGCTGGGCCCGGAGAATCGCGGCTTTGGTATGGTGTTCCAGAACTACGCGCTGTTTCCGCATATGAACGTGCGAAAGAATATCGGGTTTGGACTGCGGATGCAGAGGCGCCCGACCGCAGAGATCGAGCGTCGTGTGGAGGAAGCGATGCGGCTGGTGCGGTTGGGGCCGCAGGCGGACAAGCTGCCAGGCCAGCTCTCGGGCGGCCAGCAGCAGCGGGTGGCGATCGCGCGTGCCATCGTGGTGGAGCCGCCTTTGGTGCTGATGGACGAGCCGCTGTCCAACCTTGATGCGAAATTGCGGTTGGAGATGCGGGCCGAGATCCGGCGCATTCACAACGCGTTGGGGTGTGCCACGATCTATGTGACGCATGACCAGGACGAGGCGTTGTCGCTGGCGGACCGGATTGTGGTGCTGCGGGATGGCGAGATGCGCCAGGTGGGTACGCCGGCGGAATTGTATGCCCGGCCGACGCACCCTGACGTTGCCGAGTTCATGGGGTTCCGCAATGTGCTGCCGACCACGGCCAGCTTCGACGGGCGGCTGTGCGTGACGTTGGGGCCGGCCAATCTTTGGGCGACGCCGGTGGACGATGTGCAGCCCGGGCCCGCGATGCTGGCGATTCGCCCGGAGGATCTGTGCCCGGCGCCGTATGGCCCAATCCAGGCCGTGGTCCAGACCGCGGAATATCGCGGACGTGATTTCTATGGCGTGGCCACGACCGCCGAGGGTATCGAGTTGTTCTTCCGGTCCGAGCAGCATGTGGTGGCCGGTGAGGTGCTGACGCTGAGCGCCGATGCCGCGCGTGTGCTGGTCTACAACGCATGAGCGCCAATCGGACGGGCGCCCTCAAGCCCACGCTCGCCCAGCGTGGCTTTGACGGGGTGACGATGCTGCTGCTGCCGGCGATCCTGTTCGTGGTGGCGTTGTTCATCTACCCGTTCCTGTATGGGCTCGTGCTGTCGTTCCAGCCGAAGGCGGGCGGCATGTTCGCCAACTACCAGCGCTTCTTCTCCGACCCGTTTCTGTACGACACGGTGGGCAAGACGTTGTGGATCGCGGTGCCGGTGACGATTCTGAACGTGGCGGCGTCAGTGCCGGTGGCGCTGCGGGTGCGGCTGATGCGCAGCCCGCGGCTGCTGACCACCGTCCTCGTCATTCCCATCACGCTCGGCACCGTGCTGGTGGCGGAGGGGATGCTCAACTATTTCGGCCCGCGCGGCTGGCTGAACCGGGCGCTGCTGGAATTTGGCCTGTCGGACAGCCCGATCCGGTTGATCCACAACTACTGGGGCGTCTTTTTATCGCTCGTCATCACGGGGTTTCCGTTCACGTTCCTGCTGACCCTGTCCTATGTGACGGGCATCGACCCGGCGCTGGAACAGGCTGGCGCGATGTTGGGCGCCAAGGGCTGGCAGCGCTTCAAGACCATCATCCTGCCGCTGCTGGTGCCGGGGCTGGTGATCACCTTCTGCCTGTCGTTCGTGCAGGCGTTCTCGGTGTTTCCCTCGGCGGTGCTGCTGGGTGCTCCGGCTGGCGATACGCGGGTGATCTCGATTGCGGCCTACACCGCGGCGTTCGAGGAATACGACTACGCCATGGCTTCGGCCATCGCGATGATCATGGGTGCGGTGCAGGTGGTGATTGTCGCCGTCATGCTGGGGCTGCAATCGGCTTTCTACCGCGGGCCGGCCAGCGGCGGGAAGGGTTAGCACCATGATTCGCACGAATTCGACGGGCTCGCGCCTGTGGGCGTGGGCGGTGTGGCTGCTGGTGGGGTTCTTCATCGTGAACCTGCTGGGGCTGATCGCCACGGTGGTGGTGAACTCGTTTTCCACGCGCTGGTTCACGACGTGGCTGCCGGTTGGTTTTACGACGAAATGGTATGTGTCGGCCTGGAACGAGTTTCAGTTGCCTGACGTGCTGTTTGCCACTTTCGAGGTCGTGGGTGCTGTTGTGCTGCTGTCCGGTCTGCTCGGCGTGCCGGCCGCCTATGCGATGGCGCGACGCGAATTTCCCGGCAAGCGCTTCGTGATGCTGTTGTTCCTGCTGCCGATGCTGGTGCCGCCGATTACCTTCGGCATTCCGCTGGCAACGGTGCTATACAAGGCCAATCTTGCGGGTTCGATTTCGGGTGTGGTGCTGGCCAATCTGGTGCCGACGGTGCCGTTCGTGACTTTGGTGATGATCCCGTTCATCCAGCAGATCGACCCGAGGGTGGAAGCGGCCGCGCGGGTGTTTGGTGCGGGCACGTGGCGGATGTTCGTCTATGTTCTGGTGCCCTTGCTGACGCCGGGCATTCTGGCGGCGCTGCTGTTGGTGCTGGTGCGGACCATTGCGATGTTCGAGCTGACGTTCCTGACGGCGGGGCCGACCAGCCAGACCTTGGTGGTAGCACTCTACTACGCAGTGTTTGCAGCGGGTGTGCGGGCCGGGCAGTCGGTCGATGCGATGGCGGTGATCTATATGATCACCACTTTGGCATGGTTGCTGCTGGCGCTGCGGTTCGTGAACCCCACGCAGATCGTCACGCGCGCGAAACGCGCATGACGGCCCATTGGTTCTGCATGACAGAATGATAAGTGGCGCGCGAGTTGCATCTGTGCGCCTATGCGGCCATGGCGAAACACAAGTTCATAATCGGCGAACGGGTTGAATTCACACCCGGTCGCTTCGACGGCAATGTCCCGCGTGGCACCTACACCATCGCGCGGCTGATGCCGAGCGAGACGGCGGATCTGCAGTACCGGATTAAATCGGCACGCGACAGCCATGAGCGCGTGGTTCGGGAAAGCCAGCTCCGCCGCGGCTGAACAAGCCAGGGCCGCGCGGAGAAGCAGTGCGCGTGAACGTAATTCGATAGGACGACCATGGCCTTCAAGCCGAACTACAACCAGCAGCGTGCTGAGCGCAATCGCGCGAAGCAGGCGAAGAAAGACGAGAAACTTCGTGAGCGGGAGGAGGAAGTGGCGCGCCGCAAGGCCGGGCTTCCGCCGCTCAATCCCGAGGCGACGGATGTCGTTGCGGAAGACGCGGAATTGAACGAAGGAGGCCACGATGGCACCCCCCAGACGTAAGATCGAGACGAGTTTCGTGTTCTTCGACGTGTATTACGTCGATGACTCACGCACGTCGAACCGCAAGGTGCCGGCGACGGCACTGGGTGGCTTGGATGGTGATGAGCCGGCTCGCGCCATTATTGAGGCGCAGGACAGGGAAATTGGGCTTGCCTCAGGGCGGCCTCGTCCTGAAATCCGCTCGATCTCGCGCACCCCGGTGAAGAAGAGCGAGCCCGTTTAAAACTGCGGCCTATGCCCACCGTTTCAGGTTGTCGTGGAACGGTGGGTTGCGAATTTTTTATGAGAGCGTTTTCCGCACGGCGTCCTGCCAGCCGGCATAAAGATGGTTGTGCGTTGCTGTGTTGCCATCGGGCTCGAAGCGGCGTTGCAGGGCCCAGTTTTGGGCGAACGCGCGGGGTTCGGGGCATAGTCCCGCCGCGAAGCCGGCGAGATAGGCGGCTCCCAGGGCGGTTGTTTCCAACACGCGCGGGCAATCGACTGGGGCGGCCAGCTGGTCTGCCAGGAACTGCATCGTCCAGTCGCTGGCGACCATGCCGCCATCCACCCGCAATACCGCTGGCATTGCCTCCGGCCAGTCCGCATGCATGGCGCCGATGAGATCGCGCGTCTGGAAGGCCACGCTTTGCAAGGCCGCGCGGGCGAGTTCGGCGGGGCCGGTGTTGCGGGTGAGGCCGAACATGGCGCCGCGGGCGTCCGCGTTCCAGTGCGGGGCGCCGAGGCCGGTGAAGGCGGGCACGAGATAGACGGTCTGGTTCGGATCGGCCTGTTCGGCCAGTGGGCCGGCTTCATCAGCGGCGGCGATGACGTGCAGGCCGTCCCGCAGCCATTGCACGGCGGCACCGGCCACGAAGATGGCGCCTTCCAGCGCGTAGGTGCGTCGGCCTTGAAGCTGGCAGGCGATGGTGGTGAGCATGCGGTGCTTCGAGGCGACCTGGGTGGTGCCGGTATTGAGCAGCAGGAAGCAGCCGGTACCATAGGTGGATTTCACCATGCCAGGCTCGAAGCAGGCCTGGCCGATGCTGGCGGCCTGCTGGTCGCCAGCCACACCCATGATGGGGATTTCGGCGCCGAGCACCTGGGCGTCTGTGGTGCCGAACGGGCCGGCGCAGTCGCGGACTTCGGGGAGCAGGGCGGCGGGGATGTCGAAGATCGCCAGGAGTTCGGGGCTCCACTGTCCCGTTCGGATGTCGAGCAGGGCGGTGCGGCTCGCGTTGGTGGCGTCTGTGGCATGCACCCGGCCGGCGGTGAGGCGCCAGATCAACCAGGTGTCGACGGTGCCGAAGGCGAGGTGGCCGGCTTCGGCGTCGGCGCGCGCGCCGGGGATTTGGTCGAGCAGCCAGGCGATCTTGGTGGCGCTGAAATAGGGGTCGAGCAGCAGGCCGCTGCGGGCGGTGACGGTTGGCTCGTGGCCTGCAGCGCGGAGGTCGGCGCAGAGGGTAGCGGTGCGGCGGTCTTGCCAGACGATGGCGTTGTGGATGGGCTTTCCGGTGCGCCGGTCCCAGATCAACGTTGTTTCGCGCTGGTTGGAGATGCCGATGGCGGCAATGCGAAAGCGGTCAGACGTGGCGTCGATGACCTCGCGCAGGACTTCGATGCTGTGGGCGATGAGGTGTTCGGGGTTGTGTTCCACCCAGCCGGAGGCCGGGTAGATTTGGGGCAGGTCGCGCCTTGCGGTGGCGATGGGCACGAGATGGGGCGTGGTGAAGCCGATGGCGCGGGTGGAGGTGGTGCCCTGGTCGAGGGCTACGATCAGGGCGTCCACGGTCAGGCGAGTTTGCCGAGCAGGCGGATGTGGCTCCGCAGGCCGTGGCGGAAGCATTCGACCTCGAACTTTTCGTTGGGGCTGTGCGGCTGGTCGTCGGCCAGGCCGAAGCCCATCAGCACGCTGTCGATGCCGAGCAGGCGATGAAAGCTTTCAACCACCGGGATCGAGCCGCCACAGCCGATCAGCACGGTGGGCTTGGAGAATTCGTCCGCCATCGCCTCGCTGGCGGCGGCGACGAAGCGGCCGTCGGTGGCGATCTGCACGCCGGGGGCTTGGCCGAACACCTGGAATTCCAACTTGGCGTCGGCGGGAACGCGGGCGGCCATGAACGCCTTGAAACCTTCCACGATTTTGGCGGGGTCCTGGCCGGGGACGAGGCGAAACGAGATTTTGGCGCTGGCTTCGGCGGCGATGACCGTTTTGCTGCCGGCGCCCTGGTAGCCGCCCCAGATGCCGTTGATGTCTGCTGTGGGGCGTGTCCACAGGCGTTCGAGCGCGGTGCGGTCGGTCTCGCCGGCTGGGACGCTGAGGCCGATACCGCCGAGGAACGAATGTTCGTCGAAGGTGAGCTTTTCCCAGGACGCCGCCTGATCGGGGGAGACATCGGCCACGCCATCGTAGAAGCCGGGGATTTGCACGCGTCCGGTTTTGTCGCGGATCTGCCCGAGGGCGGTGGTGAGTGCGTTGATCGGGTTGAGCGCGGAGCCGCCGAACATGCCGGAATGCAGGTCGCGCACGGCGGCACGCAGCGTGACTTCCATATAGACCATGCCGCGCAGGCTGGTGGTAAGTGCCGGGGTGTCGATGTCCCACATGCCGGTGTCTGAGATCACCGCGATATCCGCCTTCAGCTCGGCGGCGTTGGCGACCAGGAAATCTTCGAGATTGGGGCTGCCGATCTCTTCCTCGCCCTCGATCAGGCAGGTGATGCGCACGGGCATGGAGCCGGTGGCGTCGTGCCAGGCGCGGAAGGCGGCGAGCCACATGGCGACCTGGCCCTTGTCGTCGACCGCGCCGCGCGCGACGACGCGCTTGCCGTGCGGGCCGTCGACCACCACAGGCTCGAAAGGCGGGCTGGTCCAGAGTTCGAGGGGGTCGGCGGGCTGGACGTCGTAGTGGCCGTAATAGAGCAGATGGGGGGCGTTGCCGCCGGGGCCGGGGTGGTGGGCGACCACGACGGGGTGGCCCTGGGTGGCGCGGATGGTGACGAGGAAGCCCATCGATTCCAGGTCGGCGGCGGCAAATTTAGCCGCTTTCAGGCAATCGGCCGCGTGGTCCGGCTGGGCTGAAATGCTGGGGATGCGCAGCCAGTCCAGCCAGCGCGCCATTGCGGTGTTAAAGCCGGTATCGGCCTGGGCCAGGACCTGTTCGGTGGATGTCATGGTGTGGGATCCTTGTTCTGGCCGTAGGTGGCGTAGCGCGCGATGGCGTCGTGCATTTCGAGGCGCGTGAGCAGGCGGGGGGTGCCGGCGGCACGGGCGAGCAGGTATTGTCGGCATAATGCCTCCAGTCTGATCGCCGTGGCCAGGGCCGCCGGAGCCGTCAGCGCGTGGACGATCATGCCGTGGTTGGCGAGCAGGCAGGCGGTGCGTTCCTGGATGGCCTCGGCGGCGAGGCGGGCGAGGGTGGGCGTGCCGAAGGTGGCGTAGGGGGCACAGCGAACGTCTTCGCCGCCGAACTCGGCGACGTTGTAGTGAAACGCGGGGAGCGGCAGGTTGAGGCAGGACAGGGCGGTGGCGTGGTCGGAATGGGTGTGCACGATCACCTGTGCGTCCCGGTCGGCCTCGTAGATCGCGGCATGCAGCTGCCATTCCGAGGACGGGAGAAGGGGGCTGCCGGTCTGGCCATCGAAATTCATCGTCACGATGTGGTCAGGGGCGAGCGTGGTGGCGTCGCAGCCGGTGGGGGTGATGAGCATGAAGGCGCCTTGGCGTGCGCTGACATTGCCGCTGCTGCCCACCAGCATGTTGCGCGATGCGAGTTCCTTGTAGAGCCAGACGAGGTCTTCGCGGGTCATTTTGTGCCTTGCGCGGGGCCACCGTCCCGGCGGGGGTCGGAGCGGCCCTGCCAACCGTCGGGGCTGCGCAGCAGGAGGGCGGTTCCGGTGTTGATCGATTCAGGCTCCACCCGGTGTCCGAGCGCTTCGAGGGCGGGCTGGAGGGTGGCTGCCGGGGTGTCTGCCTCGACGGCGATGTGATCCGGATCGGCCGCGTGGAAATGGCCTGATGCCAGTGCGTCGGGCAAGGGCGTGTGGCGGATCAAAACGTCCGAAAGCAGGCGGGCCATGACGTCTGGGATGGGTGCCCCGCCGGCGCCGCCACCGATCAGCACCGGCTTGCCCGCCGCATCCAACACGATCACCGGGGCGATCGGCGAGACGGGCCGTTTGCCCGGCCCCATCTCGTTGGCGTAGCGGCCGCCGAGTTCGGAGCGGCTGGTGGGCGGGGGTGGGGCGAAATTCAGCATGGCGTTGTTGAACACCATGCCCTCCTGCGGGATGCGGGCGCCGAAATGCAGATTGATGGTGCTGGTCATGGCCACCGACAGGCCGGTGGCGTCGACCACCGCCACCGACGACGTGCCGGCCTCGGGGGTGCCGGGGTCCTGCTCCCGGATGCCCGCCTTGTCGAAGGCGCCGGGACGGGGGCGTGCGATTGTGCTGTTGGGCTGGATCAGGGCGGCGCGTTCGGCGAGATAGGCGGCGTCCAGCAGTTCGGCCACCGGCACCTCGACGAAGGCGGGGTCGGCGAGATAGCGGCGCCGATCAGCCTGGGCCAGCCGGCTTGCCTCCAGGAACTGGTGCACCGCCATGGGGTCGGTGGGATCGCCCGGCGGAATGGTCCCGAGGATCTGCAACATGACGATGCCGCCGATGGACGGCGCCGGCGCGGTGCAGACACGCAGACCCTGCCAGGGAGCGCACAAAGCGGGGCCGATCCGTGGTTTGGCCTCGCGCAGATCGGCTTCGGTGATCCAGGAGGCGCGGGGTGGGCGGCCCAGCACCTCCAACGCGGCGCGCACGCTGTCGTTCGTCCAAAGTCCCTGTGGGCCGGACTGCGCGACACGGCTTATAGCCGCGGCATAGGCCGGGTTGTGGAACGTCTCGCCGGTGGCGATGACGTCGCCCGATGGCGTGAGGTAGGGTTTGCGGACGGCGGCCAGCGCCGTTTCAGCGCCGGGCTCGACCAGGGCGGCA
>JBBROR010000142.1:0-8510 GCA_038229175.1 Acetobacterales bacterium
GGTCAGATAGATGGTCATGTGGCCCAGCAGCCGCACCTCCAGCGACATCATCACGGGCACCGCAGGCATGCCTGGGGTCACCGATGCCAGCCAGACGGTGGAGTGCTGCGGCTTGCGGATCATGTCGTCCGGGCCGGCATCGAGCGGAAAACCTGCGATTTGCCGGCCATCGATGTCGCAGCGCAAGGCTGGGCCGCTGAAGCTGGACCGGCTCTCCGGTGGCAGGGTCTCCATCCCCACCGTGTGAACCACGATTTTGGACAGACGCCTTCCGTCGAAGGTGGTGGTTTCGCCGTCGCAACCGCCAGTGCTGGCAACGAGGTGCACCAGGTTGGCAATCGCACTCAAGGAGTCGGTTGTGTTCTGGCGCAAGGCCTCGGGCACCGGCTCGTGTTCGGGGTCCACCGGTGGGTTGAACCGTTTGATCACGGGCTGACCCGAGGAATATTCGATTTCAATCTCGCGTGGGTTGCCGCGCCACAGGCCGGCGCTGGCATAGATTTTCGGCGCAGCGCGGCCGCCGCGCCACACACCCTGGGCGCGGGAGATGTTCTCAGCCTTCAAGAAGGTGCCGACCAGCCCTGCGGTGCGGAACGAGATGCCCATCTCATAGCCCTGAGGATTGAGCTGCAACGCGGCGCGGATGTTGCTGACGTTCAGGCCTGCGACAAAGCCGGCATAGACAAGTTCTGCAGCGCCGCGCGTCGGCTCTGGTGTGGAGAGCTGCGATGGGCGCTGTGGTGCATTCGGCTCGGCCAACGCGGGTAGAGCAACCAGCGATGGCCCTGCCACCACGGCGCCGCCGAGAACGACGGCAATTCCCGCCTTTCGAAACCAACCGCGTAAAACCACGAGAAACTCCCTTAAAATAACTGGCTTCGTCGGAGCGTGCCGGCTTCGCATGCCCGGCGCGGCAGCGCTTGACACCGCAGGGGCCCCCACCTAATAACCGCCCGCCAGATGGGCGCGTAGCTCAGCGGTAGAGCATTCGCTTCACACGCGAAGGGTCACAGGTTCAATCCCTGTCGCGCCCACCATCTGGAACTCCATCTCCTTAAGATACGTAGCATGGACGTCGCCGGTTCCGCGCCTTTTCATATGGTTGCTCTAACGATCCTGTAACGAAAGTGAAACTTACACCATGTCCGACGGACTTGAGCAGGCCCAGGAAGGCATCGAACACGCCAATCACGCGTCCGAACACGCGCCCGCGGACAAGTCGCCGCGCAATGTGGCGATCCTGATCGCGATTTTGGCGGCCTGTTTGGCGCTGTCCGAGATGGGAGAGAAGGCGGCCCAGAACTCCTACCTCACCCATCACATCTCGGTCAGTGACACCTATAATTTCATGCAGGCCAAGAATGTTCGCCGCGCAACGTATGCGTCGACCGCCGACGTGATCGAGAGCCTGCCCGGGATCGACGCAGACGGTCGCAAGCGGGCGGATCGGCTGCGCTCGGAGGCGGCGCGGATGGGGGATGAGCCCAAGACGAACGACGGTGCCAAGCAGCTGCTGGATCGTGCCCACGCGCTGGAGCATGATCGCGATCATGCGTTTCACGTCTATCATCAGTTCGAGATGTCCACGGGCGCCCTGCAGATTGCCATCGTTCTGGCCTCGGTCTCGATCGTGACGCGGATTCGCACCTTGACCTATGCGGCGGCGCTGATGGGTGGCACGGCTGCGGTGTTCGCGGGCCTGGTGGCCGGCGGCGTGGTCTGAGCATGACAAAGGACGAACTGACCAGCTGGGCGCTGGCGAATGGTTGGAAGATCACCGGTGGCCATCCGAGCCTGGCAAAACCGTCCCGCCCGCCCGCCAAGCCGGGCGATGCCATTGTGCGCCTCGTGCTGAAGGTGGGCGTGGTGCATGTCGAAATCCGCAAGCCGGCCGGCAAATGGGAGAAGGTGTCTGGCGCCGACTACGGCGACATTGCGCTCGGCGAGGATGACGAGATGCCCACAGGCCTGGGGCTGGAGCGTATTCCGAGCCTGGCGCGGCTGATGCAGGACAACCGGGATGCAGCGGTGTTTGGGTAAAATCTTTGAGCGGCTTCGCATGTGGGAATTTGTCCAACCTACAGGGAGAGCGAGCGTTCTCTCGCCCATGTGGCGATTGGCTCCCGGACGCTGGCGGCACCGGCGGCACTGCGCCTGAGCGAGGTTAGGAACTGGCGGAAGGCCGGCAGGTCCAACTCGGCGAGTAACGCCTTGATCGGCAGGATGCCGGAGGCCGGCATCGACAATGTGCCAACGCCGAGGCCCACCAAAGTGAGCGCCTCCAAGGGGCGAGACGCTACCTCGCCGCAGACCGAAACCGGCACGCCGGCCGCGCCGGCCTGGGCGACCAGATCGGCAATGAGGTCCAGCACCGGCGGCGACAGCACATCGTAGCGGTTGGCCAGCAGCGGCGCGCTGCGATCGGCGGCGAACAGGAACTGCATCAGGTCGTTGGTGCCGACCGAGATGAAGTCACACTCCTTCAGCAAGGCCGGCAGCTGCCACATCAAGGCGGGGATTTCGAGCATCGTGCCGATGGAAAGCTGGGCCGGCGCGGGGCGCACGCGCGCGGCCTCGGCCACCAGCAAGGCCTTGGCGGCCCGAAACTCGGCCACGGTTGCGACCATCGGGAACATCACCGCGAGCGGACGGCCAGACGCGGCCAGCAAAAGCGCGCGCAACTGGCGGCGCAGGAGGGCAGGTCGATCCAGGCCGATGCGCAGCGAGCGCCAGCCCATCGCCGGGTTCTCCTCCTCTGGTGGCGGGCTGCCGGGCAGCAGCTTGTCGCCGCCGAGATCGAGCGTGCGGAACATCACAGGGCGGTCGCCGGCGGCATCCATCACCCGCGCATAAACGGCGGCCTGCTCTTGCGTATCAACCACGGCGCCGCGGGCCAGCATGGCGATCTCGGTGCGGAACAGGCCGATACCCTCGGCGCCGGTGGCGTCCAACTGGGCCAGTTCCATCGCCAGGCCCACGTTCAGCATCAGCCGCACCGGCGTGCCGTCACGCGTCATGGCTTTTTTGTCACGCAAGGCGGCCCAGCCGGCCTGCCGCGCCGTGCGCGCCTCGATCACGTGAAGGTAGCCGGTTTTCAGCTCCTGCTCCGGCCGGAGGAACACCTGGCCCTCGTCGCCGTCCAGCACCGCCTCGTCGCCGGGATCTGCACTTTCGACCACGCCGCGGGCACCACCCAAGGCGGGAATGCCGAGCGCCCGGGCCAGAATGGCGGCGTGGCCGCCGGGGCTGCCCTCCTCGATCACCACGCCGCCGATGCCGCGCGCGTGCCAGTCCAGCAATTCGGCGGGGCCAAGGCGACGGGCCAGCAGGATGGCGCCGGGCTCGACGGCAGCGATGGATTGGGCGCCATCTAGGCTGGCCAGCAGCCGCCCCGCCATATCCTCCAGATCGGCCAGTCGCTCGCGCAGATAGGGATCGCTGATGCGGCGCATCCGGTCGCGCAGCTCTCCTGCCACCCGCGCCACCGCCGCCTCGGCGGACAGGCCGCCACGGATTGCCTCGTTCACCCGTCGCAGCCAGCCGGCATCGGCGGCCACCAGCCGGTAGGCCTCCAGAATTTCCCGCGACGCGTGGGCATCGGTGGCTTTCCGGCTGTTGGCCGCGCTGGACGTCCCCTCGGACCCTCCGTGGGGCGCTCCGTGGGGCGCTTTCGGCAGTTGGTCGCTGATCATGCGGTCGATGCCGCGCTGCATGGCGTCCCAGGCCTGTTCCAGCCGCACGAGCTCCCGATCGGGATCATCGGCCAGCAGGCGATGGGGGGGCGCGTTGCTCGTGTGCAGCACCACCGGCCCGATCACGATGCCGGGTGCCAGCGGGGTGGCGCCGAACCGGCGGGGCAAGGTGGCGCCAAGGCCGGTCTCCGCCCGCTCAGGCCCGCCGGCCGCCAGCAGTTCGGCGAGCAGCATGGCCACGGTTTCCAGCACCTCGACCTCGTCTGCGTCGTAGCGCCGCGGCGCGCGATTCTGCACCACGAGCACGCCGAGGATGCGGCCGGCGCGGCGCACGGGCACTGCGAGCAGCGACGCGAAAGCGTCTTCCCCCGTTTCCGGCCGATAGGCGAAGGCGGGATGGTTCTGTGCATCCGGCAGGTTCAGCGTCTCGGCGGTGGCGGCAGCGAGACCGACCAGCCCCTCCCCCACCCGCAGCCGCACACGACCGACCGATCCGGCACGCAGGCCGACGGTGGCCGTAAGCTCCAATATATCGCCGCCGCGCATCACATAGATGGAGCAAACCTCACTCACCAGTTCGGCGGCGATCAACTGCGACAGCGCGCCGAGGTCCTGCGCACCCGCGGTTTCGTCGCGATGCGCCATCAGGTTTCTCAGCCGTGCGAGAAGGCGGCGGGGCGTCGACATACGCCCCCTCTCTCAGACCGGAACGGCGAAACTATGGCCAAAACGATCAGACGACAGATCGGCCTCGAGAGTGGCCAGGGCCATATCGTCAGCCCGCGCGGCCAAGGCCGTGACCGCCTGGCCCACGATCTCGGCAATGATATCGGCGGTCGGCTGCTCATGCGTCACCATGCCGACCGATTGCCCGGCCATGACGGAGCCGTTCTCGATATCGCCCTCGATCACCGCGCGGCGCAAGGCGCCAGCCCAGAAATGCTCGATCGACAGCTGCCCTTCCTCCCGCGAAAGGTGGCCGCCATCAACGCGGGCGATGATGGAAGCCTGATGCTCCATGAAACGCCTTGTGCCGGCGTTAACCAGACCGCGCACGGGAATGACCGGAAAATTGGCATCGATCTGCACCGAGGGCCGGGCGTCTCGCGCATTGGCGCGGATGAACGCCCTCTTGAAGTTTGCGTGTGCAACGCTTTCGCTGGCAGCGGCGAACCGGGTGCCGAGCTGCGCCCCGGCAGCACCCATCTCAAGATATCCCAAAATCGCCTCGCCACGGCCGAGGCCGCCGGCGACGAAGATCGGGATATCGCGGATATATGGCAGGATCTCCTGCGCCAGCACGGTCAACGACACCGGCCCGATATGCCCACCCGCCTCGGAGCCTTCGATCACCAGCGCATCCGCACCGGTCTTGGCGAGCCGTCGGGCCAGCACCAGAGCAGGTGCGAAGCACACCAGCCGCGCGCCGCCATCCTTGATGGCGCGCACCGCATGGCCGGGCGGTATGCCGCCAGCCAGCACGATATGACTGACGCGATGCGCGTGGCAGACGGCGATGAGGTCGGCCAGCTGCGGGTGCATGGTGATAAGGTTCACCCCGAATGGACGCTGCGTCATCGCCTTGGTCGCCAGAATTTCGGCATCGAGCAAAGAAGGCGACATCGAACCGCAGGCGATCACCCCAAATCCACCGGCGTTGGAAATGGCAGAGACAAGATTGCGCTCGCTCACCCAGCTCATCGCCCCGCCCATAATCGCCACGTCGCAGCCGAGAAACGCCGTGCCCCGCGCCCAAAGCCGCCGCAGCCGCGTATCGGCAGCGGCGTGGGCTGAAGGCGGGGCGATATCAGGCGCCATCAAGACCGTATGCGGTGTGCAGCGCCCGGACTGCAAGTTCGGTGTAGTCGGCGCCGATCAGCACGCTCACCTTGATCTCGCTGGTGGAGATCACCTGGATGTTGATCGATTTTTCAGCCAGCGTCTTGAACATCGTCGCCGCCACGCCGGCATGGCTGCGCATGCCCACGCCCACCACCGAAATTTTCGCCACATGGGCGTCCGATACCAGTTCGGAATAGCCGATCGCCGCCTGGTGTTCCGCAAGCTTGGCCTGCGCGCGCGCCAGATCGCTGCGGCTGAGCGTGAACGTCATGTCGGTGGTGCCGTCGTCAGACACGTTCTGGACGATCATGTCCACGTTGATACCCGCATCCGACAGCGGCCCGAAAATGCCCGCCGCAATCCCCGGCCGGTCCGGCACGCGTTTGACGGTCATCTTCGCTTCATCCCGCGAGTAGGCGATGCCCGCCACCATTTCCTTTTCCACGATCTCGTCCTCGTCCACCACCAGGCTGCCCGGCAGATCGCCGCCATCGGCGTCTGCGAAACTCGACAGGACCTGAACCCTCACGCGTTCCTTCATCGCCAGCTCCACGCTTCGCGTCTGCAGCACCTTGGCGCCGACGGAAGCCAGTTCCAGCATCTCCTCATAGGTGATTCGCGGCAATTTGCGGGCGCGCGGCACGATACGCGGGTCTGTCGTGTAAATACCATCCACATCCGTATAGATGTCGCACCGGTCCGCGCCCAAGGCGGCCGCCAGTGCCACCGCCGAGGTGTCCGAGCCGCCGCGGCCAAGCGTGGTTACGCGGTTGTCCGGCCCGATGCCCTGAAATCCCGCCACCACCGGTACCTGGCCTATCTGCATGCGGCTGATCAGCAACGCACCGTCTATCCCATCGATTCGGGCGCGGCCATGCGCGCCATCGGTATGCAACGGGATCTGCCAGCCCTGCCAGGATCGGGCGTCCACGCCGATATCCTGCAAGGCCATTGCGGTCAGGCCGGCTGTCACAAGCTCGCCAGTGGCCACCACGGCATCGTATTCCCGCGCGTCATGCAGGGGGGACAGCGCCTGGCACCAGCCAACGAGTTGATTGGTGGCACCCGCCATCGCCGAAACCACGACGGCCACCTCATGTCCAGCATCAACCTCGCGCTTCACGCGCCGCGCCACATTGCGGATCCGATCCAGATCGGCCACCGAAGTGCCACCGAACTTCATGACGATACGAGACATTGGCAGCCTTGGGCGAAATTCACAGGCCTTGCGACCAGATGCGTTCAATACCCAGGGCCCGTCGCGCCCGCAAGCCGCAAGACCTCACGCACCGCTGCGGTCAGCCGTCCTGCGACCCGCAACAATCCAATCCAGTTCAGCCAGATGCAGATGAGGTGTTATACGAAACGAAATCCGGAATTGACCTTGTTGGGGAACGATCAGGACGTGCTACCGTGTCACAGGAGACCGCAAGAGCTGCGCAATCACGAGCCTACGCGGTCCATCCTGGCCGCTGACACGAATGGGAGAGCGGGATGTCGTTTGAGGCAATCACGCAGGCAAACCTGGGCCGGCGCCGGCTTGGCCTCAGCCTGCTGGGACTGGCGATCGCTGCCCTGCCCGTCACTTCGCCGCGCGCCGAGCAGCTTGCAACGCCGAAGGATCCACCGATCCTGACGGTTTCGGGAAAGATTCGAAACTTCAACGCAGCAGACACCGCAGTGTTCGACCGCGCCATGCTGGAGGCGCTGGGCATGCGTAGCTTCGAGACACACACCCCCTGGTACGACCAAAAGGCGCGCTTCGAAGGTCCGCCGATGACCAAGCTTCTGGAAGCTGTGGGTGCCTACGGAGAGCGTGTGCAAGCGGTGGCGCTGAACGACTACGCCACTGAAATTCCTATTTCCGACTTCGCTCGTTTCGGCACAATTCTTGCGATGAGGCGAGATAATGTCTATCTGAGTGTCCGGGAAAAGGGTCCGTTGTTCGTCGTCTATCCCTACGATAGCGACAGCGAGCTGAAGCAGCAGAAATACTATGGCCGCTCAGCGTGGCAGGTGGCACAGCTCATCATCAAATAAGGCTTCTGGATTGGACATCACGCCACGCATGCCATTGTCTGAGGCGGTGGTCGAAGCCCCTCCGCGCAGGTGGCTGGCGCAGCGCTCGTTCTCGATTTTATTGGGCGTGGTGCTCATACTGATGCTGGTTGCCAGCATCTACACCGCAGTTCTGATCCGCGATCGGCAACGGGCGTTCGGCGAGGTGTCGCGCTACAATATCACATGGGTCACCAGCCAGGCGGCGCTCGAAGTGGCGCGGCTGGAAAGCGCGGTGCGAACGATGGCGATGGCAGGGCCAGGTGCGGATCCCACGCCAGTGCAGATCCGCTTCGACATCGTGGCCAACCGCGTCCAGATCCTTGGCCACGGCGACGCCGGTGAGATGATCCACTCCCAGGCCGAGCTGGGCGGCATCTACCAGGCCCTGCAGACCGCGATGGCCGACGCCGACCGGCTGCTGGACCGGCTGGATCAGCCAGGAAACGTCGCCCGGCTCGCTGCCATCATTGCCCCTCTGGGCATCAAGATGGCCCGCCTCGCCGGCGCCGCACACGACATGGGCGGCAATCTGGTGGCGGAGGATCTGGATCAGCTGCGCACGCTGCACTACGTGTTCTCCGGCATGCTGATGGCCGTGATCGCCTGCTGCACCGGCTTGATCGGCGTGCTGGCAATCAACAACCGCATGCTGACCGTGGCGCATCGCAACGTCGGCGCGCTGGTGGTGGACCTGCGTCGCACCGGCCGCGAATTGTCGGTGGCCCACGACGCCACACGGATATCGGCCGACGAGATCCGCCAGCAGAACCGAACCCTTCAGGCACGAGACCACGAGCTGGCGCTGCAGAACACCCGGTTCGATGCGGCGCTGAACAACATGTCCCAGGCGCTGTGCATGGTCGGGCCAGACAACCGGCTCATCGTGTGCAACCAGCAGTTCCGCGAGCTGTTCAA
>JBBROR010000143.1:0-8338 GCA_038229175.1 Acetobacterales bacterium
AAGAGCCGTCGCCTCGCAGGCGGCGACCATCTCGGTTTCGAGTTCGGCCAACCGCGCACGGCGGTGGACGATTTCTGGCGCAGCATCTGGCGGTTGAGCGGGTGCGGTAAAGCCGGAAGCGACGCCGCCGGTCGGGTCGGGGCCGTTTGGCTAAGCATCAATGGCGGCGGCGACGCGGCACCGCCATCCGGAAAGAGATGGGTCATGACGGTTTCCCCAGGATAAAGCGCGCCTGCCCTGCCCTGGCACGCTGGCCAGGGCAGGCGCGGCCGTTGGGTCAGGCGGCCTCGCGCAGGTCGCCGTCCGAACCGGCATCGTCGTCGTGGACGGAATCGGATTCGGCCACGCTGTCGTCGTCGCCCTCCGCGCTGGTGACCGGGCCGACCCAACCGGTCGCGGAGCGTCTGTGCTCATGCGCCGCCGCTGCTTCCTGCTCCTCCGGCGTCAGCAGGAAATGAGCGCCCGGATAGACGAAGGTTCCGTCGTTAAAGCGCGTGACCATGCGCGCCCGCGTATCCTTCGCGCGCGGCGCGATGTTGACGTTCTCCGTCCTGGCGGCGGTCTCCAGCGCGCCGCGCGACAGACACGACAGGAAATCCTCGGTCGCCATGTTCGGCAGCCGGAGCGAGGCGCCGATCGCCTCGCCGGCGATCCGGGCAATGGATCCGCTCTGCGAGCGATTCTCCCGGCAGGACAGCACGCCGGCCAGCATTCTGCGCGCCGCCTGGCGCAGCACGTCGAGATCGGCGGTCAGCACCCCGCCTTCGGTGAGTGTGCGGCAGATTGTCTGACGATCGCTGCCGCGCAGGCCACTGCCGCTATCGACGGTGACGTTGTCGCCACCAAAAGCCAGGATCAGCATGCCGAGCAAGGTATCGTCCTCGATCGGTGTGTCGGCGAGCGCTTGGTGCAACGCTTCGGTGCGCAGGTCGCCGATCATGGCGACCCCCTTCTGGGTCACGTCCGGCCGGGTTCGCACGGCCGGCATGTCTTCGTCGTCCCCGCCGCCGCCAGCCGCACCATTCGTGGCCTTGGTGCCATCCGCCGGCTTGCCAGCCTTCTTCGGCTCGGGCAGCCGATAGGCGACGGTCTGTACCTCGCCGGTGCGCGCGTCGATGAAATGCCCGACCAGGTCGGTCTTGCCGGGCTTGCTGTAGACGCGTTCGGCCTTCTTCGGCAGTTGGCCGCAGCCGTAGTCGTCAACCGGCAGCAGCGTACCGCGCTCGGGCAGGTTGTTCTGCATCCACTCCTGCTGGGCGGCGAAGAACGCCGCGACGTTTGTGGTGTAGCGGCTGTCCTCGCCCGGCGGCGCGAACAGATCGTCCTCCCAGACGATGCCATAAGCTTTCGCCAGATCGTCGCCGAATTTGGCGGCCGAGGCCGGCATGCGGCGCTTGGCGAGGGCGCGGGCGACCTCATGCCAGGCGATGTCGGTCTGGCCCTTCTTCGGCTTGTGCTTCTTCCAGACCTGGGCCTGTTCTTCGCGCGCGGCCGCGGCGATCGTGCGCAGCTGCTCCTCGTTCGGCATGTTGCCGAGGGCCATCACGTCGAGCATTGCCGAATGCAGATGGGCCAGCAGCTTCAGGCGGCGTACGGTGCGGAGTGGCAACGCGAGCGCATCGCCGATGGCCTGCTCGTTCCAGCCGTGGGCTTCGAGCCGCTCGATCGCGCGCCAGATGTCCACGCTCGACATCGAAGCGCGGATCAAATTCTCGGCGACCGAGCGCATCGCATCGGCGGCCTCGTCGGCATCCCACACCATCACGTCGATCGCCGGCAATTCTGCCATGATCGCGGCCTTCACCCGGCGGTTGCCGACGATGATGGTCATCCTGTCATCGGTGATGGTCACGCAAGGCGGCTGGATGATGCCGACGGCCTTGATGGAGGCGGCGAGCTGTTCGTCTATCGCCGGGGGCACCGGCGTACGGCGCGGATTGTTTGGATTGAATTGGAGGGTGCGGGGATCGACGCTGCGAAGTTCTGCCATGACTGGCTCCTGTCGGTTGCGGTTTTATCCTCCTCGTATTTCGGGAAGACCCCTCCTGCGCGGCGTATCCCGAACCGCCGGGGCAAGGGCGCGCGCAGCGCGAGGCCAAAGGCCGGTCCCTTGCCCCGGCGGACGGCGATGCGCCAGCCGTTTCATGGTTCTCGTCTTCTTCGCACTCGTCGTTGCGCATCCCATTCTCGGTGCCTGCTTTTCAGCTGTGCCGGCAGGGCAAGGGGCTTGCCCAAAGGTTGGGGCCGTTCAGACCGCTGCATCGTGCTTGGTGAGTTTCAGTCTGAATGCCCGCGATGGCAGGAAATCCGTAAAGCCGTTCCATTTGGAAACGTCGGCGTCGCCCCCGGAAGCAGACGCCCGAGGAACAGATCCTAGGCGTCGTCCGACAGCAAGCACTGGCCGATTCCGGACTGGCAGCTTTGGAGACTGTCATGCGAGTAAGCGGACCCTCATTGACCAAGCACCGAAGTCAGGGCTCGGACCCAAAGCGGGCGTTAACGGCGAATTCAAGAGATTTAGAAAGCAGACATTGAGGGTGCGCCATGCCGGCGGCTCTGCGCCAAAAGCGGGAGCACGCTTTCCCCACCATGAACGTGCCGGGCTCAGCCGTCACCGACAGCGGCAGCCTTGCCCTCCAACGCGTTCGAAAGCAACTGGTCGTAGGCGATTAGATTCGCCACACGCCGCCGCGACACAGATTCGACCACCGCCCCATCGATCAAGTTGCCACATCGGCCGCGATTGTACGGGGGCCTGCCGCAAAGATCGAGCGCATCGGCCTCGTCGCATCATCAAAGCTTCACACCGTGCCCTGAAAGCGTCGCGTATGTCCGGCACCTTGTATCAGACCGTTTCAAAAAGCCCCAAATGCGCATCCTACAGATATCTGACACCCACCTTTCTGCCACCCACGGGCATTTCGCCGAAAACGCCCGCGCGACTGGGGCCTGGCTGGCGGCACAGCCGGCCGATCTGATCGTGCACACCGGCGATCTGAGCATGAATGGCGCCATCCAGGCTGATGAGCTGGCCCACGCCGCCGCCTGGAACGCCACGCTGCTGGTCGAGATGCGCAGTGTGCCCGGCAACCACGATGTGGGCGACCACCGCACCATCAACCCCAACCAGGCAGTGGACGACACCAGGCTCGCGCTGTGGCGCGCCTATATCGGCCCCGACCGCTGGGCCGAAGACCGTGGCGGCTGGCGGCTGATCGGGCTGAACGCGATGCTGCTCGGCACCGGCCATGTTGAGGAGGAGGCGCAGTTTGACTGGCTGGCCGAGGCACTGCGGACCGATGCCCCCATCGCCCTGTTCCTGCACAAGCCTTTGTTCATCGACAACCCGGAAGAAGGCCCCCGCGGCTACTGGACCGTAGCTCCTGCGCCGCGCGCGCGGCTGATGGCGCTGATCAACGCGGCGCCTGTGCGGCTGGTGGCCAGCGGCCATCTGCATATCCATCGGCAGATCATCCACGACGGGATCGATCATGTCTGGGGCCCCGCCGCCTCATTCGTCTGCGGGGACAGCCAGGAGGATCTGGGCGGCGCGCGGCGGCTGGGGGTGATCGAGCACATATTCGGCGCTGATCGCGTGGTCAGCCGCTTCATCCGACCCGAAGGGCTGGCCGATCTGCCGATCGAGCCGGTCAGCCATCTCGTCTATCCTCGCCCCACCGCAGCCGAACCGGCGCGATGACGCCGCCCGCCCTGCATCTGTGCGGCATCGCCAAGTCCTTTGGCACCACGCCGGTGCTGGCCGGAATAGACCTGGCGGTGGCGCAGGGCGAGTTCATCGCCCTGGTCGGCCCCTCCGGCTGCGGCAAGTCCACTCTGCTGCGCATCGCCGCCGGGCTGGAGCAGCCGGACGAGGGAGCG
This sequence comes from Acetobacterales bacterium, assembly GCA_038229175.1. Taxonomy (GTDB): domain Bacteria; phylum Pseudomonadota; class Alphaproteobacteria; order Acetobacterales; family Acetobacteraceae; genus CAIQQQ01. The sequence continues at coordinate 3,880 of JBBROR010000143.1, forward strand.
GTGCTGCTGGCCGGGCAGGACATGACCGCCCGCCGCGCCGCGGACCGCGACATGGCGATGGTGTTTCAGTCCTATGCGCTCTACCCGCACATGACAGTGCGGCAGAATATGGCGCTGCCGTTGGCCATGCGCCGTCTGTCCGCCGCCCAGCGGCTGCCGTTGCTCGGCGCGCTGCTACCGGGTTCGCGCGCGACGCGACAGTGCATCCAGCGGGAGGTGGAGGCCACGGCCTCGTCCCTCAAGATCGCGGCACTGCTGGAGCGCAAGCCGGCCCAGCTGTCGGGTGGCCAACGCCAGCGCGTGGCGCTGGGCCGCGCCCTGGTGCGCCACCCCCGCGCCTTTCTGATGGATGAGCCATTGTCCAACCTCGATGCCGCCCTGCGTGTTCACATGCGCACCGAGATCGTCGAGCTTCACCGCCGCGCCGGCGTTGTGACCCTGTATGTGACCCATGACCAGGAGGAGGCGCTGGGCATGGCCGACCGAGTGGCCGTGATGCTGGGCGGCCGCATCCGGCAGGTGGCCACGCCCGATGTGGTTTACCGCGATCCCGCCGATCTCGACGTTGCCAGCTTCATCGGGAGCCCGCGCATCAACCTGCTGCCGGGGCAGGTGGACAGTGCCGCCCGGGCGCAATGCGGCGAGCACATCCTGGCCGATCGGGTGGTGGCGGCTGCCGGCAGTGCCATTCACGTCGGCATCCGGCCCGAGCACCTGCACCTGTCGGCCGAGCCCACGCCCTGGAGCCTGCCGGTTCGGCTGGAGCGAATCGAGTTCCTCGGCGCTGAGGCACTGGCGCATTGCAGCGCCGATGCGATGCCGGACGGGTTGATCGCGCGCCTGCCACCGGACCATGCGGCCGGGCTGCGCCGCAAGAGGGCGTTGTTCGCCTCTGCCCGGGATGGCGCCGTTCTGCTGTTCGACACCGCGGGCCGGCGCATCGCCCAGACCCTTGCCGCCTGCCATGCCGCCTGACGCCCGCACCCTCGCCGACCGGCACGAGGCGCGCGCGGCTTGGTGGCTGATCGCGCCCACCGCGGTGCTGATGCTGGCGCTACTGGTGCTGCCGGTGGTGGCCGTGCTGGTGCTGTCGCTGACCGATGCCGAGCTGGGCGAGCCAGTGGTGAATTTTCTCGGCCTGCAGGCCTATGCTGATTTGCTATCGGACCGCGACTTTCGCGGCGCGTTCCGCAATACAGCGCTGTATGTGTTGATGGTAGTACCAGCCTCGGTGGTCCTCGGCCTGGGCTTGGCGCTACTGATCGAGGCGGAGGCGCGCGGGCGCGCGCTCTTCCGCTCGCTGTATTTCCTGCCCAGCGTGTCGCTGGTGGTGGCGATGGCCAGCGTCTGGCAATACCTGATGCACCCCAGCTTTGGGCCGATCAACCAGCTGCTGCGGCTGATGGGCTTCGCAGGGATCAACTGGCTCGGCTCTAGCGATAACGCGCTGATGGCACTGGCGGTGATCGGCGTCTGGCAGGCGATCGGCTTCAACATGGTGCTGTTCCTGGCCGGGCTGACCGCCATCGACCGCACGCTGTATGCCGCCGCCGAGATGGACGGCGTGCGCAGCGCCTGGGACCGATTTCGCGTCGTCACCTGGCCAATGCTTGGGCCGACCACGCTGTTCGTGGCCACCATCACTATCATCAACGCCGTGAAGGTGTTCGAGACGGTGGCCACCCTCACGCAGGGCGGCCCGGCCAAGGCCACCAGGACGCTGTTGTGGGCGATCTACAAGGAGGGCTTCGTCTACCTGCATGTTGGCGCCGCCTCGGCCATGGCGGTGGTGTTCATCGTCGTGCTGCTATTCCTACTGGTGATCCAGACCAAAGTGCTGGACAAGCAGGTGCATTACCGATGAACACGAACGGTCATCCGATCTGGCGTGCGCTGCGTTTGCTGGTGCTGGGCTTGGGGGCGGCGGTGGTGCTGTTTCCTTTCGTGTTCATGCTGTCCACATCGCTGAAGCCGCAGTCAGAGGTGTTCTCCTCCGGCCTGGCGCTGGTGCCGGTGAACTGGGCGGCGGTCGAGAACTACACCAAGGCGTTCACCCGCATCCCGATGGGGCGCATCCTGCTCAATGGCGTGATTGTCTGCGTGGCAATCGTGGCGTTTCAGATCGTCTTTGCGCTGCCGGCGGCCTATGCGCTGGCCAAGCTGCGCTTCCCTGGGCGGGATCTGCTGTTCGGCCTAGTCCTGATGGGACTGCTGGTGCCGATTCACGCCATCTCGATCCCGCTGTATGCGGCGGCGCGGATGGCCGGGCTGCTGAACACGCTGGCGGTGCTGGTGATGCCGTTCACCTTGTCGGTGTTCGCCATGTTCCTGTTCCGCCAGTTTATCCGTGCCATCCCGGACGACCTGATCCATGCCGCCCGCAGCGACGGGCTGGGCGAGGCCGCGATCGTCTGGCGGATCATCATGCCCAACGCCTGGCCGGCGGCCTCGGCCTTCGCGATCTTCTCGGTGGTGGCGCACTGGAACGACCTCTACTGGCCGTTGATCGCCATCTCTCGCACCAGCCTCGCCACGCCGCCGCTGGGGCTGCTGTTCTTCCGCGCCGCCGAGGCGGGCGACGACTACGGGGCGCTGATGGCGGCCACCGTGATCATCACCCTGCCACTGGTGCTGTTCTTCCTGCTGGCGCAGCGCCTGTTCATCGAGGGTGTGACCATGACTGGCCTGAAGGGCTGACAACTTCTACCAAGGAGACATCCGCATGAAACGCCTTGTTCTCGCCACCGCCCTGGCTCTGTCCTGGGTGCTGCCCGCCGCCGCCGAGACGACCGAGATCCTGATCCACTACCCCATGCCTGGCTTCTTCAAGTCGGTGATGGACCAGATCTCGGCCGAATACATGCGCCAGCATCCGGATGTGAAGATCAGCTTTGCCAGTCCGTCGCCCACCTACGAGGATGGGCTGCAGCTGATGCTGCGCGAGGCAGGCACGCCTGAGATGCCGGATCTCAGCTTTATCGGCCTCAACCGCCTGCGGGTGCTGGCCGAGCGCAACATCGGCACCGACCTTACGCCCTTTATCAAGGCCGACCCGACCTTCGCCAACGACGGCTTCTCCGACCGGCTGCTGAACTTGGCGCGGTTCGGCGGCAAGCAGATGGGCCTCGCCTTCGCCACGTCCAACCCGATATTCTATTACAACGCTGATCTGGTTCGCAAAGCCGGTGGCGACCCGGCGCACATGCCCACTAACTGGGACGACGTGCTGAAGCTGGCGACGAAGATCGATGCGCTCGGCGACGGCGTCACCGGCATGTCGTATCGCTGGCAGGGCGACGACTGGATGTTCTCTGCTTTGCTGTTCGGCTATGGCGGCACGCTGCTGTCGACCGATGAGAAGAAGGTGGCCTTCAACGGGCCGGAGGGCCTGGCTTCGCTGAAGCTGCTCGACCAAATGGTCAAGGAGGGCCACATGCCCGCCCTGTCTTCGGACGCCGCCGTCCAAGGCTTCACCGCCGGCAAGGTCGGTATGTTCTTCTGGACCACCGGCGGCCTGCGCTCGATCATCAACGGCGTTGGCGGCAAGTTCGATCTAGGCACCACGATCATGCCGGTGATCGACGCGCAGAAGGGTCGCCTTCCGACGGGCGGCAACGCGGCCGTGATGTTCACCACGGATGTGAAGAAGCAGAAGGCGGTCTACGCGTTCATCAAGTTCGCTGCCGGCCCCTATGGCGCCTCGGTCGTGGTGCCGGGTACCGGCTATGTGCCCAACAACGATCTGGCGGCGCGGGACGACCGCTACCTCGGCACCTTCTACAAGCAGAACAAGCTCTTCCGCGCGGGCCTGTCACAGATGGACCTGATGATCCCGTGGTATGCATACCCCGGCAGTAACGGTGTAAAAGTCACGCAGACCATCGTGGATAATCTGGCACTTCTGGTGGAACAGAAGGCCACGCCGGATGAGACACTCAAGACCATGACGGCCGAGGTGCAGAAGCTTCTGCCGCGCTGAGCCGCCCGTCCGAGCTGCCGGTCGGCCGCATCGTGGCGGCCGGAGGCCAAAAGCGGATCTTTCGTTCACAAACCCGTCCCAAATTTCGAACCTGAAACAGACTTGTAGGACCGCTTTGTCCGATCAATCCCGGTTTGGCCGTGAGCGGACTGACGGGTTTTGGACGGGGACCGCTAGCAGCCTGTCGGGTTCACGTTCTACCCGAGGCGTTGTGGCGGAAAGTCTTCCTGGTCATGCCGCCTTCAGGCGGCTGACCCGCCTGCAATTGTAGGCCAGCGCCGCCAGCATCCACTCGGTGGCGACGTTTTCAATGCCCCGTAGACGGAAACGCACAAATCCCATGGCGCTTTTGATGATCCCAAACACCGGCTCGACGGTCTGTTTGCGTTTTCGGTAAAGCGCTTTGGCATTTTCGGTCTCCAGTTTGGCCTTCATCGCGATGCGCCAGGGTTGCTTGATCTGGCGTGCCGGCTTTTCCTC
>JBBROR010000144.1:0-8302 GCA_038229175.1 Acetobacterales bacterium
CATCAAGCAATTGCCGCATGACCTGGTGGCGTCGTTCCGTTCCACCCTGGCGGAGGCGCTGGAGGCGTCGTTGCTGTTGTTCGTGGTGGATGCGTCCGACTCCACCTATGAGGCGCAATTGGAGGTCAGCCGCAGCGTGCTGCGTGAGATCGGCGCGGATGTGGTGCCATTTCGTCTCGTTCTGAACAAGATGGACCGGGTGGACGCCGCCCGCCGCGCAATGCTGCTGGAACGCCATCCCGATGCCATCATGCTGTCTGCCCACGCGGCCGAGGATGTCAGCGCGTTGCGGGACACCATCATGGCGTTCTTCGAGGCCATGATGGTGGAGGGCGTGCTGGTGCTGCCTTACGCCAAGCAAGGACTGATCGGCGAAGTCTATGAGAGTGCGCGGGTGCTGTCGGAGGCGTATGACGAGACCGGGCGGGTGCTGAAGGTGCGGGGGTTGCCGGCTGCGATCGCGCGGTTACAGCGGAGCCTTGCCGGTTGATGATGCGGCAGGTGCGTTCGGGCCGCGCCTGAGCGATTTCGGCCTCTGCATCCGCGCGCTCGGTGGCCGAGGGCGCGATACGGTGGATTTTCCTGTGTTTCGGTGCCGAATCGGTGTGCAGGACAGAAAGGCGGTGGCTTTGGGCCAGAGATGTGCCGGCTGATTGCCTTCGGATGACGACTTATGACAGAATCAGGCGATGGCCGACATTGATCTCCAGCCGCCTCGCCCTGTGACGCGCCGCCTGTCGCCCACGCAGCGGCGGCGCATTTTGCTGGAGCGGGCGACGGTGTTCTTTGCAGAGAACGGCATGTCCGCCCCCACGCGCGCGCTGGCGGAGGCCTGCGGGGTCGCGCAGCGGCTGCTCTATCGGTATTTTCCATCGAAATCGGCCTTGCTGGCCGAGGTGACCGAACAGGCGATCGTGGCCCCGTTCAAGGCGATCTGGCTGGTGCGGCTTTCGGACCGCAATGCGTCGATCGAGCAGCGGCTGTGCGTTTTCTACGCGGACTATTACGCGACCGTGCTGTCGCGGCAGTGGATCAGGCTGTTCCTGTTTGGCGGGCTGGATGGGTCTGGCATGGCGCCGGCCTATATCGACAGCATCATCAAGCAGTTGCTGGAGGTGATCGTGCGCGAGGCGGCGGCGGCACAGGGCCTGGAATTGCCGCGTTCCGGGGAAATGCTGCACGAGATCGGCTGGGTGCTGCATGGCGCCGTGTCGCATCTGGCGATCCGCCAGCATGTTTATGGTGCGAGCCAGTCTGTGCGGTTGGATGATGTTCTGGCGTTGCATGTGGCCGCGTTCCTGGCGGGCCTACCGGCCGCGTGTGCCGAGGCCCGGGCGCGTGAGGCCAGACCGACCGGGGCGAGACAGATCGGGGCGAGACAGATCGGGGCGAGACAGATCGGGGCGAGACAGATCGAGGCTGGGACTAAATCGTCGGTTTACGATTAAGGTCGCCGGATGTTACGGTTTTGTACGTTTGTCCAACCGCCGGCCAACAGGAGCGCACCATGACTGCCACGCCCATGATGTCTCGCCGTTCCGCTCTTGCCGTGGGGGCTTCCGCCCTTGCGCTGCCGTTCGTGCGCCCAGCGCGTGCTGCCGAGGCGATCGGCTTTGCCACTTGGTCGGCCGCAGTGGACCAGGTGAAGGCGCATGTGGCGGGTTTCGAGAAAAAGACCGGGCTTTCGGTGGCCTATTCCAATTCGCCGTACGCGCAATACCGGGAAACGCTGATCACCAAGTTCACCGGCGGCGCGCCGCTGGACATGCTGTGGGTTTCGGATGCCTGGCTGCCGGAGTTTGCCCAGGCGGGCTGGCTGGCGCCGATCGACCCTTACAAGCAACTGATGGCCTATGATGCGGTGACTTCGGATTTCTGTGTGAAGTCGACGATGTTCGAGGGCAAGCAGTATGGGCTGACATATTACACCGACTATATGGGCTTTTTCTACAACGCCGACATTCTGGCCAAGGCCGGCATTCCAGCGCCGCCCACGACATGGGAGGAGGTGACGGCCCAGGCGGCCACGATCAAGGCGAAGGGGTTGCTCGACTACCCTGTTGTGATCGGCATGGCACAGGAAAGCTGGATGATCGAGTTCATGTCCGCGATGGTGTATTCGACCGGCGGGCGGTTCGTGGATGATGCCGGCAATGCCGTGATGCAGGACCCGAAATCTGGCGCCGTGGCAGCCCTCGGCTGGCTGGCAGAGGCGGTCAACACGCACAAGATCCTATCTCCGGGCTGTGTGTCCACCGGCGAGCTTGAAGTGCTCAAGACCGCGTCCGCCGGGCGGGCTGCTTTTGTGTTGCTGCCGAAATATCGGCTGAAGGTGCTGGCCGATCCGGCGCAGAGCCAGGCTGCCGGGAAGTTCAAGCAGGCGCTGATGCCGATGGGCAATGGCGGCTCGCACGCGACTGTGGGCTGGATGCGTTTTTACGGTGCGACACCGCGGGCGCTTTCGGCGGGCCGTGCCGATGGCGTGGTCCAGCTGATGGAGTGGTTCGGCGGCAAGGCCGATGGCGACTACGTGTTTCAGAAGACGATCCTGAAGGACCTGGCGCTGAGCTTCGGCATCAAGGACCTTTACAACGATCCTGCGGTGCGGGCCGATCTTGGATCGTATGGCGATGCCGACCTGATGGCGAAGCAACAGGATCTGGCGCGCAAGAAGGACACCATTGCGCCGTGGTTCGGTGAGTGGAACGACACCCACGGCACCGCGTGGCAGCAGGCGATTTCTGGCAAGCTATCGGTGGCCGCCGCGCTGAAGACCTCGGCCGAGAAGTGGGCGGCGCTGAAGAAGGCTGGCTGAGCCCATGGCCTTGCGCGTGCTGACGCATGATGAGCGGGCGGCCTCCGGGCTGCTCGCAGGCCTTGTGGCCGTGCTGATGGCGGTGACGGCTTTTCCGATTTTGTATTCGCTGTGGATCAGCCTGTTCGCGGTCAATCTGCGTCGGCCCAATCGGATGCCGTTCGTGGGGCTCGACAACTACGCCAATGTGCTGGCAAGCCCGCAATTCTGGGAGTCTGTGGGGCGGACGGCGATCTTTTCGGCGATGTCGGTGGGTGCGGTGCTGCTGGTTGCGACATTGGTGGCGGTTTTGCTCGATCAGGATTTTCCGGGGCGGCGCGTGCTGAGCGCGTGCCTTTTGATCCCGTGGGCGATCCCTTCGGTGGCCAACGGGCTGATGTGGAAATGGATCTACGATTCCAACTATGGCGCCTTGAACGGGTTGCTGCTGCAGCTTGGGTTCATCAGTTCGGCGATGATCTGGCTGGGGGATGCCGATCGCACGTTGGGGTTGATCGCCAATGCCTTCATCTGGAAGGAGGTGCCGTTGGCTGCGATTCTATTGCTGGTGACGCTGAAATCCATTCCCGCCGATCTGTATGGGGCGGCGGCCGTGGACGGTGCGCCGGCGTGGCATCGTTTTGTGCATGTGACCTTTCCGGCGTTGCGGCCGGGGTTTTTACTCGTGGCGCTTTATGAGGCGATGATGGCGGTGCGGCATTTCGACCTGTTCTTCCTGCTCACCGAAGGTGGGCCGGGAGGTGCGAGCGACGTGGTGGCGTGGCGTATCTATGTGGAGACGTTTCGCAACCTGTCGTTCGGCACCGGGGCTGCGATGTCCTACATCCTGGCGATTGCAACGTTGTTGATGTCGTATGCGCTGATCCGCAGCATGGCGCGCCAGTTATGATCATCCCGCGGCCCATCGGCCCGCGTTTGTGGCGCGGCGTGGGCCTTGCGGCGGCAGCGTGCCTGCTGCTGGTCTATGTGTTGGCGCCGGTGGCGTGGCTGCTGTCGTCCTCGTTGCAGACCGAGCGAGAGATCGTGTCGATCCCACCGCACTGGATTCCGGATCATCCGACTTTGCAGAATTTCAGGGCGATCTTTGCAACCGGGCTGGGCTTGGCGCCGGCACCCCCGGGGGCTGATCCTTCCGGTGCTGGCTTCGTGCCGTCGGTGGCCGGTAATTTGCTGCCGGCGATGGGCAACAGCTTTATCGTGGCCGTGGCCGTTGTGATCCTGAACCTGCTGATCGGGGTGCCGGCGGCCTACGCGATTGCGAAGATCCGTTTTCGCGGCCGGAGCGTGGCACTGTATGCCATCCTGGCGACGCGGGTTATTCCGGATATCGCGCTGGTGGTGCCGTTCTTTCTGGTGGTGCGAAAGCTCGGGCTGCTCGACAGCCTGGTGTCGCTGATTGTGACGTATCTTGCCATCACCGTGCCGTTTTCGGTTTTTGTGCTGGCCAGCTTCTTCGAGCAGATGCCGGATGATCTCGACCGCGCGGCGCGCGTGGATGGGTGTTCAAGACTGCAGGTCCTGCTGCGGGTTTATCTGCCGCTGGCGCGCCCGGCGCTGGTGGCGGTGGGGTTGTTCGCCTTTCTGGCCAGTTGGAACGAGTTTCTGCTGGCGCTGATGTTCACCCAGACCTCGGCATCGCAGACGTTGCCGATCATCGTGGCGGGCATCACGTCTGACTTCACCGTGAGCTTTTCGTTTCTCAACGCCGCCGGTGTGTTGGCCGTGGTGCCGCCGGTGCTGTTGGCGGTGATCTTTGAACGCTACATCGTCTCTGGCCTCACGGCCGGCGCCGTCAAAGGCTGAACCATGGCCCGCATCCGTTTTCAATCGGTCACCAAGCGTTATGCGAGTGGTGCTGCTGCCGTGAGCGATCTCAATCTCGATATTCGCGACCAGGAGTTTCTGGTGCTGCTTGGCCCATCCGGCTGCGGCAAGTCCACCACGCTGAATATGATCGCGGGGTTGGAGGAGATCAGCGAAGGCGCGCTGTTGTTCGACGACCAGGTGATGAACAACGTGCCTGCGCATCGGCGCGACGTTGCGATGGTGTTTCAGAGCTATGCGCTCTACCCGCATAAATCGGTCTTCGAGAACATCGCCTTCGGGCTGCGGATGCGCAAGGTGGCCGAGGCCGAGCTGCGCCGGCGGGTGAATGAGGCGGCGGAGAAGCTGGAGATCACGCATCTGCTCGATCGCCGGCCGAGCCAGTTGTCCGGCGGGCAGCGCCAGCGTGTGGCGCTTGGGCGGGCGATGGTGCGTGAGCCGGCGGTGTTTCTGATGGACGAGCCGTTGAGCAATCTTGACGCGTCGCTGCGGATCTCGATGCGCGCGCAGATCCGTCATCTGCATGCGCAGATGCGCAGCACGTTCGTATATGTGACGCATGACCAGGCGGAGGCGCTGACCTTGGCCGATCGCATCGTGGTGATGCGTGACGGCGCCATCCAGCAGATCGGCACGCCCGATGACATCTATGAGCGGCCGGCCAATCTTTTCGTGGCGTCCTTCCTGGGTAGCCCCACGATCAATCTGCTGGAGGGCACGCTGGTCTCGGAAAGCGGCGTGATGTGTTTTCGCCGGGGTGGGCTGAGCATTTCGTTGCCTTCGCACAGTGTTATGGCGTGGGGAGGCGCTGTTGTGCTCGGTCTTCGACCCGAGGATGTGGGGCCGGAAATGTCTGGCGGTGCGGTTTTGCAGGGTGTGGTGGATACGGCGATGCCGTCTGGTGCGGATCAGTATTTGGGCGTGATGGTGGAGGGGGTGATGATATTCCTGCGCGTAGCCAAGGATATCAGGGTGCGCGAGGGCGAGCCGATTGCCTTCGGGCTCAATCCGTCGCGGCTGCACCTGTTTGATCGTGCAACCGGAAGATCGCTGTTGGTGCCGGCATGAGTGAAATTGGCCGGCCGTTGCTCCGACGCGAGGATCGGCGCCATCTGACAGGGCAGGGGCGCTTTCTGGACGATATGGCTTTCCCGGGCGCATTGGTGGCCAAGTTCGTCCGCTCGCCGCATGCGCATGCGCGGATCGTGGCGATCGATTGTGTGGCGGCGCTGGCGGTGGCGGGGGTCGAGCTGGTCGCGACTGGGGCGGATCTGGCGCGCTGGGCCACCGTTTTGTGCGTGGCGCCGGCGATCGAGGGGCTGAAGCCTGTGAGCATCGAGCCGATGCCCACCGGCAAGGTTCGCTTCGATGGTGATCTGGTCGCGGTGGTTGTAGCGCGGGATCGGTGGGCGGCGGAGGATGCGGCCGAACTGGTGGCGGTGGATTACGAGGTGCTGCCGGCGGTGGTGACCGTAAAGGCCGCGCGCGCCGCCGATGCCGCGCTGGTCGATGAGGCGGTCGACGGCAACCTGGTGTCGCATCAGAGCTTTTCGGCTGGCGACCCCGCTGGCTGGTTTGCCGGTGCGCATCGTGTGGTGGATGCGCGCTTTGCGCAGCACCGCCAGACGCATGCGCCGATGGAGCCGCGCGGCTGTTGTGCGGTGTGGGACGCGGGGCGGGAGCATCTGACGTTGCATGTTGGCAACCAGGCGCCGCACCCGCTGCGCACGGCGTTGGCGTCTCGGTTGGGGTTGGCGGAATCGCAGGTGACGGTGATCTGCCCGGATATCGGGGGCGCGTTCGGGCAGAAGATTGCGTTGTATCGGGAGGAGCTGGCGGTGGCGGCGCTGTCCCGCCAGCTGTGCCGGCCGGTGCGGTGGCGGGAGGAACGTGGGGAAAACCTGTTGGCCGCGGCGCATGCCCGCGAGCAGGTGGTTCATACCAAGGCGGCGGTCGACAGCGACGGCCGGATCCGGGCTTTGGACCTGCGCATCGTTGAGGATTTCGGCGCGTATTGCTTCTATCCGGCCAACTATATTGCCCGCGTGGTGGCGATGATCGCGACGGGGCCCTACCGGATCAGCGACTATGCGTTCGACGTGCAGGTGGTGCTGACCAACAAATGTGGGGCCGGGCCGATGCGGGCGCCGATGGCCATCACGTCGTGGGTGATGGACGGCACGATGGATGCCGTGGCGCGGGCGCTCGGTCTTGACCCGATTGCGGTGAGGCGACGCAACATGCTGGCGCCGGCCGACCTGCCGTTCACCATGCCGACCGGCGAGGTGCTGCACGACATCACGCCGTTGGCAACGCTCGAGGCCGGGATTGCGGCGTTCGACGTTGCGGCCTTTCGCGCCCGGCAGATTTTGGATCGCAAGCGGGGGGTCTATCGCGGGCTGGGGCTTTGTTCCGTGGTGGAATCGACCACCTACGGCTCGGCGTTCTACAAGGCGGCGGGGATTGCGGGGTCGGGCCATGAGGCTGGCTGGGTGAAGGTGGCGCCGTCTGGATCGGTGGATGCCTCGGTGGGGCTGATGGGGTCTGGCCAGGGCTATGAGACGGCGCTGGCGCAGGCGGTGGCACACGGGCTGGGCGTGCGGTCCGAAATGGTGCGGATGCAGCTGGGCAACACCGATATCGCGCCGTATGGGATGGGCAGTCGCGGCGCGCGGGGCGGCACCGCCGGTGGGTCGGTGCTGTTGCTGGCCGGGCAGACGCTGCAGCGCAAGATCTGCGCGATTGCCGCGCATCAACTGGGGCTCAATTCCGGCGATGAGCTGCGGTTGATCGAGGGGCGCGTGCAGCGGCCGTTGGATGGCGCCTGGGAGGATACCGGCCTGGGGCTTATCGACATCGCCCGCATTGCCTATCTGGATCCGTTGCGCCTGCCGCCTGGGATGGAGCCGGGGCTGGAGGCGCACCGGGCGTATGACCCCCCGGCCATGACCTATTCCAACGCGGCGCATTTTTGCGAGGTGGTGGTGGATGTGGACACCGGCCTGGTAACGCCCGTGCGCTACCTGGTGGCGGAGGATTGCGGCAACGTGCTGAACCCGATCATCGTGGCCGGCCAGCAGCATGGCGCGGTGGCGCTGGGGCTAAGCGGTGCCTTGCGTGAGCAGGTTGTGTACGACGGCGACGGCCATAACCTTACCGGCAGCTTCATGGATTATGCGATGTCGGCGGCCGCCGACCTGCCGCCGATCGAGATCATTGCCTGCCATACGCCCAGCACGCGCACGCCGACCGGCAGCAAGGGCATGTCTGAAGGCGGCGTGATGGGAGCCATCGGCGCCGTGACGTCAGCGGTCAACGATGCGCTGGCGCCGTTCGGAGTGATTGCCGAGCAGCAGCCGCTGACGCCTGGGGCGATCCGTGCCCTTTTGGAGAACGGGCTGCTTTGCCGCGTATGATAGTGGCCCGAACCTGATACCTGGATGCTGGCCAGTCAGGTGATACGGCCCATAAAAACAATAGGTAGATGATCAAGGCCAGTGCACGCCGGCATCCAGCGGAATGACCGGGCGTGGCAAATGCTTCCAGGCGAAATGCTGCAGCATGGGGCTGGTGAGGCCGGGAGTGTCGACCTCGATGACCTGGGCGTGGCTGAAGTATTCGTCAAAGCCGCCGCGAAAATGGCCGCGGGATTTGACCACCACG
>JBBROR010000145.1:0-8292 GCA_038229175.1 Acetobacterales bacterium
GAGGCCTGCGGCCCCGACGCCGACCTGCGCCGCCGGGTGGATCGGCTGCTGGCGGCGCACCCCCAGGTCGGCAGCTTTCTCCAAGATGCCGCCGCGGTTCACCCATCTCCCCTCGGGGGAGTGGGGCCGGAGGTGAGGGGCCGTGCTACCGTCGATGTGCCGATCACCGAGGGCCCCAGCACCGTCATCGGCCCGTACAAGCTCCTGCAGCAAATCGGCGAAGGCGGCATGGGCACCGTCTTCATGGCCGAGCAGACCGAACCCATCCAGCGCAAGGTCGCCCTCAAGGTCATCAAGCCGGGCATGGACTCGAAGCAGGTCATCGCTCGCTTCGAGGCCGAGCGGCAGGCCCTGGCCATGATGGACCACGTCAACATCGCCCGCGTGCTCGACGCCGGCGCCACCGAAGCCGGACGGCCCTACTTCGTCATGGAGCTGGTCCACGGCGTGCCGATCACCAAGTATTGCGACGACAACCACCTGACGCCGCGCGAGCGGCTGGAACTGTTCGTGCCGGTCTGCCAGGCGATCCAGCACGCGCACCAGAAGGGCATCATCCACCGCGATATCAAGCCGTCCAACGTCATGATCACGCTCTACGACGGCAAGCCGGTGCCCAAGGTGATCGACTTCGGCGTGGCCAAGGCGACCGAGCAAAAGCTGACCGAGCGAACCCTGTTTACGCAGTACGGCACGATGGTCGGCACGCTGGAATACATGAGCCCGGAGCAGGCGGAGATGAGCGCCCTGGGCGTCGATACCCGCAGCGACATCTACTCCTTGGGCGTGCTCTTGTACGAGCTGCTGACGGGCAGCACGCCGCTGACCCACAAGCGGATGAAAGAGGTCGCGTATGCCGAGATTCTCCGCATGATCAAGGAGGAGGAGCCGCAAAAGCCGAGCACCCGGCTGAGCGATTCGGGGCAAGCGCTGGCGTCCATCTCGGCCCAGCGGCACATGGAGCCAGCCAAGCTGACGAAGCTGATGCGCGGCGAGCTGGACTGGATCGTGATGAAGACGCTGGAGAAGGACCGCAACCGGCGGTACGAGACGGCCAAGGACTTCGCCACCGACGTGCAGCGCTACTTGAACGACGAGACCGTGCAGGCCTGTCCGCCGTCCGCGGGCTATCGGTTTCGCAAGTTCGCCCGGCGGAATAGGCGCATCCTGGCGACCGCATGTGTCCTGGGGATAGCGCTTTGTTTAGGAACGGCCATAAGCACCTGGCAGGCGATCCGTGCAACCCAAGCGGAAGGGCTGGCCGAGGACCGGCTGAAGGCAGAACAGAGCGAACGCGAGCGGGCTGTGCGCGCGGAAGGGGAAAAAACCGAGCAGCTCTGGCAGGCTCTGTGGGCCCAGGGCCAAGCCCGCCGCTACAGCCGGCAGATGGGCCAACGGCTGGACAGCCTGGCCGCCCTGGAAAAAGCCGCCCGCATCCGCCCCGATGCGCGGCTGCGCGACGAAGCCATCGCCGCAATGGCCCTGCCCGACATCCGTCGTGGCGCCAGCTTCCATGGCTATCCCGCAGGCACCAAGGCAGTCGCCTTCGATGGCCGATACCAAACCTATGCCTGGATCGATGAACAGGGCAACATCAGCATCCACAGGCTCCCGGACAACGAGAAGATCGGGAGCATCAAACCAAAAATGAAGGGCAAAGCGAATTTCATTTGGCTGAGTTCGGACGGGCAGTTTCTCGCCGTACGCGATGACCTCGGCGCCGTGCAACTCTGGCGCATCGCCGATGGCAACCCGCTGCTCGGGGAAGCACTGGGGCAATGCACGAGCTTTACGTTCAGTCCAGACAGCCGGCAGGTGGCGGTTGCCAAGGACGACTGGGTCTTATGCATCGATCTTGCGAGCGGTCAGGAAACCACCCGCTGGCGTTTGCCTGCCAGGGCTCACGCGCTGGCTTTTCACCCGAACAACCGCAGGCTGGCCGTCGGCTATGCCAACAACAAAATCGCTTCCATTTATGACTCCGCCCAGGGCAGCCGTGTCGCTGACCTGCTGGTAGGCTTGATGAACAATCAATCCGTCGCCTGGCATCCCGACGGGGCCCGGCTGGCCGTGGCCGGATCCGACCCGCGCATTCAAATCTGGGACGTGGCCACGCAGCGCAAGCTGGCGACCCTTGAAGGTCATGTGCAGCATGTCTGGGCCCTGAGCTTCCATCCGGACGGCAGCCTACTGGCGTCACAATCCGAGGAGGGCGTTTTGCGCCTCTGGGATCCTGCCACGGGCCGGCAACTCATGCAATTGCCGCTCGTCGCAGTTCCTCGATTCAGCAGCACGGGTCAGTATTTGGGACACCTGTGGCAAGGCGGCGAGCAGCTGCAGTTGCTGGAAGTGACGGCAAGCCGCGAATACCGAACCATCGTCAGCAGCTCGGGCGCCGGCCGAGGAGACTACCACGACGGCGACATCAGTCCCGACGGCCGCCTGCTGGCGCTGGGCATGGGCGACGGCGACCGCCTATGGGACCTGTCCAGCGGGCGGGAACTAGCCGTGCTGCCTTCCGGAAGCCAGTGCGTCCTCTTTCAGCCCAATGGCCGTGAATTACTCACCTGTGGCGCCACCGGACTGCACTGCTGGCCGATTCAGGAAGGTAAGGAAGCCGCCAACGAGCTTCGCCTGGGTCCGCCACGGAAGTTCGCGCTGCCCTTCATGCCACATCGGGCCGCGCGCAGTCCGGACGGCCGGACGCTGGCGATTGTCAGCGAAACGTCAGACGCCGGGTTGCTCATGGACCTCAAGGCGGAATCCGTGCAGGGCCAGCACTTCGCGCACCCAAGAGCCTCCGAGGTCGCCCTCAGTCGGGATGGCCGGTGGGTGGCAAGCTGCGGCTGGCACTCGGACCGCGTCCGGCTCTGGAATGCAAAAACCGGGGACAAGGTCCACGAATGGGTTCTGGGAGTGTATACGCGGGTTTGCTTCACCCCTGACAGCCGCGCTCTGATCATCTGCCGGGGCGACGCCTTCACTTTTTGGGACGTGGAAACCTTGCAGCCGATCCGGCGGCTGGAGCGGGATGTCGCTCTCTTCCCCGGCTACGTGGCTTTTTCCCTGGACGGCAAACTGATGGCCCTGGAAATGGGGCCGGCCGTTATTCATCTCAAGGAAGTCGCGACTGGACGGACGGTCGCCAAGCTGGAAGACCCGAACGGCGATCGAGCCGGCTGGATTGGCTTCACGCCCGACGGCACGCAACTGGTGGTGGCGGCCCCTTACGCCAAGGCCGTCCACGTCTGGGACCTTCGGGCCATCCGCCAGCGGCTGAAGGGGATGGATCTGGACTGGCACTGGCCCGAGTTTCCGCCGGCCGGGCCAGACGCCGGGCAGCCCCTGCAGATCCAGGTGGACCCGGGCGAGCTCGGCGCGATCCCAAAGGATCGAGCCTATCAGCTGGAGGCCCACGGTCACCTCCAGTCCCGGCAGTGGAGCGCCCTCGAGACGGCAACCGTACCATCCGAAAGCACGCAACGGCTCTCCCAGACCTACCTCGCCCACGGCATTGTTTCCGAACGCTCTTGCGACCGTCGGCGGGCGGCGGTCACGTTTAACCCCCCTGTTGCAAAGGACGTCTGCCCATGCGGCTAGACTTCTGGCAGCGATTGGGCATCAACCCGGGCAGTCTCTGCGTTGGATATTGCCCCTTCCAAGTTCCCTACGTTGAAAGGTTTTCAGCCATGAAGCTAGCATTTGCAAAGTACCTGTCCCGGCTTCTAGCGTCCCAACCCCGCGCCCGCCGGACCCGGCCGCTCGAGTTAGAATGCCTGGAAGATCGCGTCACGCCATCGGTCGTGATAAGTCCCAATTTCGGCTTGGAAACGCAAAATCAAGACGGCAGCGCCAAGCTCAACAGTCCGCCGGTCTTTTTGACCTATTGGGGATCGTATTGGGGCGGGACCAACACGCCGCAGGCCAACGCCATCCGGAACGCCGCCGCCCAGGTCCTCGACAGCGCCTACCTGAATGGCACCTCGCAGTATGGCACCGACGGCAGGGCCTTCTTGAACAACGTGAGCACCTACGACTCGTCGAACCCGGCAAACCCCTTCCGAAGGGATAGTGCCATCCAGGACGTTATTAACAACCAGATCGACAGGGGCCTGCTGCCGGAAGCGGACACGCCGACACACACCCCCATTTATGTGGTCGTGACCCCACCCGGTATACGGTCCGACGGGAGCAAGAACGGGGTCGGGTTCAACACCAGAGATACAGACACGGACCCGATGCTTACACCCCCCTTTATTGAAATCGATGAAATGCCCGAGGTGTGGGTCAGCACCAGGACCAAGCCGGACGGCACATTGGACCTCGACGACTTCACACGAACGCTTAGCCATGAAGTTGCCGAGGTCATGACCGACTTCGGCCAACGCGGCTTCGAGGTGAACTCGCCGACGGCTTGGGCCAGCGCCGGGGGCGGCGGCGACGGTCAGATCGGGGACAAGGAAGGCAACGCCTACGAGTATCGGCTGGCCAACGGCGCCTTGGTGCAGCCCTACTGGTCGCGGGCGGACTCCGCCTGGCTGGCGACGGACGGCAACATCCAGACCGTAAACGCGAC
Source organism: Acetobacterales bacterium (assembly GCA_038229175.1). Lineage (GTDB taxonomy): Bacteria > Pseudomonadota > Alphaproteobacteria > Acetobacterales > Acetobacteraceae > CAIQQQ01. The sequence goes on from JBBROR010000145.1 coordinate 4,577, forward strand.
GGCCGCCGCCAACGCCTGGACCAATACCAGTAAGGGACCCCGCTTCAACGGCCGCTTGGACGTAACCGTCGATGGCGACCAGCGACCGGGCAACCCCAACGACTTCATTCAGGTGGGCACCGCCACGCTCGGCGGGACAACGGTATTGCAGATCAACCTCAACGGCGAATTCTTCCAGTTCGACGCGGGCAGGGTCGCCAACCTGTTCATCAACACCGGAGTCGGGAATGATACGGTGATCGTGAACCCGGTGCCCGGCAACCCCAAAATTTCCATCCGTGCAGGCTCCTCCGGCTCGTCCGCCAACGCCACCATCACAGCTCAGGCCCCGTTGACCATTGTCCAAGAGGCGGGCGCCAACCTCAACATCACCGCCCAGGCGCCGGTGACGGTGAACGGCATCCAAGGCTCGATCACCATCGCCAACCAATCGACGACAACGATCAACGCGACCTCGTCCAACAACGTGTTCGTAACGCAGAACAGCGGCGGCAGCGGCGGCACCAACTTGTTCATCAAGAACGCCGGCGCCGTGAATGTCGGCGCCGGCAACGTCGGCAACATCACCAGCGACCTCGTCATCAGCAACGCTTTCGGGATTACCGCCCTGACGGTCGATGACTCCCATGACGGCGCGGCGCGGACCTGGTACGTCGACGGCCCCAACGTGAGTTTCGGCCTGGGGACCATTCTCTATCGCTCGCCGGCGAGCGGGCCGTTGTCAATGTACTCGATCGACGTCGAGACAGGGACGGGGAGCAACACCGTCAACGTCCTGGCCACCCGCGGCCGCAGCCTCAACCTGCACGGTCACAGTGCCGACACCGCGGTGTTCGTGGGCCTCGCCGGTAGCCTGGCCGGCATTAAGAGCCTGGGGATAACCATCTCCAACCCGATCGGCGACACCGCGTTGGTCATCGACGACAGCAACCGCCGGGGCAACCGGGTGGCGACCATCGACACCCTCACGACCTTTGCCCCGTTTATGCTGCTGAAAGGTCTGGCCCCAGCGACGATCTATGTGCAGCGCTCCGACACCACCAGGAACGTCGACGTCTACACCGGCATCGGCGCGGTCAGGGTCAATGTCCTGGGCACCATCGGCCGCGGCCTCAACCTGATCGGCAACAGTGCCAACACCGAGGTGTTCGTGGGCAACGGCAGCGTGGCCGGCATTCTGGGCCTGCAGATGACCATTTCCAACCCGATCGGCGACACCGCGTTGGTCATCGACGACCACAACCGCGGGGGCAACTTGACGGCGACCATCGACACCCTCACGACCTTTGCCCCGTTTATGCGGCTGACCGACCTGATCCCCGGCACGATCTACGTGCAGCGCTCCGACACCACCCGAAACGTCGATCTCTACACCGGCATGGGCGCGGTCAGGGTCAACGTCCTGGGCACCATCGGCCGCGGCCTCAACCTGATCGGCAACAGTGCCGACACCCAGGTGTTCGTGGGCAACAACGGTAGCCTGGCCGGCATTCAGGGCCTGCAGATGACCATCTCCAACCGGATCGGGATCGCCGACACCGGGGTGGTCATCAACGGCAATCGGGGCGTCAACCAGACGGCGACCATCGACACCCTCACGACCGATCCCCGGTATCTGCAGCTGACCGACCTGATCCCAGGGACGACGATCTATGTGCAGCGCACCACCACCACCAGAAACGTCGACATCTACACCGGCACCGGCGTGGTCACCGTCAACGTACTGGCCACCATTGGCCGCGGCCTCAATCTGCACGGCAACAGTCCCACCACCACCGTCAACGTCGGCAAAAACGGCAGCCTGGACGGGATTCGGGGCCTGCAGATGACCATTTCCAACACGAATGGCGACACCGCGGTGGTCATCGACGACCGCAACCGCGGCGGCATCGGCGGCTTCCCTCGGACGGCGACCTTCGACACCTTCATCACGCCTGAGGTCCAGGCGCTGCAGCTGACCGACCTGATCCCAGGAACGATCTACGTGCAGCGCTCCAACGTCGAGGTCTACACCGGCACCAGCGTGGTCATCGCCAACGTGCGGGCCACCATCGGCCGCGGCCTCATCTTGCACGGCAACAGTCCCAACACCACCGTCAACTTCGGCAAAAACGGCAGCCTGGACGGCATTCAGGGCCCCGTGACCGTCAATGGTATCACCACGGTCAACTTCGACGACTCCGCCTCGCCCGCCGGGCACGAGTATAACTTGTACGCGGACCACCTCCAGCGCTTCGACTCGTCACCCACGCAAAATCCCGACATGGCCCTGATCTCGTTCGCAGGCATGAAAGCCATCGCCCTGCAGGCCGGACATGGCCCTTCAAACGGCCTGTTCGTCATCGGGAGCTCGGCCGGCACCACCGTGGACGTGTACGGCACGCCCGGCAGTTACGACGTGTTTTTTCCACAGATCGATGACAGCCACCCCCTCCTGGGTCCGGTCCACTTCCACGGTCAGGCGGCGGACAACGATTTCGCCTATTACTACGATGTCAGCACGAACCCCGAGACCTACACCTTCAGCATCGACCCGCTCCTGCCGACGGTGCAGCAGGTGGACCGGAGCGGCGCGGCCACGGTCACTTACGACAGCGTGACCCAGGTAATCCTGTATACCCCGGTGGCAGGCGGGAACACGGTCAACGTCCAGGGAGTGTCTTCCGGCGAATTCCTCAACATGGCCAACACCAACGGCGACCACATTACCATCGGGAGCCAGGCGCCCGCGGGCGGAGGCACGCTCGCGAACATTCTCGGGCCGGTCGCCATTGGCGGTGATGGCAAAACGGGCCTGACCGTGACGATCGACGACTCGGCCGACACCACGGGCCGACAGGTGACGATCGATCCGCCGCCACCCAACAACCCGGCAGACCCTTACACCCGGATCACCGGCCTGGCCCCGGCCCAGATCCTCTGGAACTTTGCCGGCGGCAGTGCGCAGATTTCCGTCCTCGGCGGCAGCGGGGATGACTCCTTTGCCGTTCACGGCGCCGTTCCGGATGTGGCGCTGTCCCTTGACGGCGGCGGCGGTGTCAACACCCTGGACTACTCCGCCTATACCACGGGAGTGACGATCAACCTTGCAGCCGGCACCGCAACGGACCTGGCCGGCATTGTCAATTTCCGCAACGCTGTCGGCGGCTCGGGCAACAACATTCTCGTCGGCAACGGCGGCAACGTGCTGACCGGCGGTCCTGGCCGGGATCTGCTCATTGGCGGCGGCTCTGCGAGCATCCTGAACGGCGGCGGCGGCGAGGACATCCTTATCGGTGGCACCACCGCGTACGACACCAACCCCGCCGCGCTCGAAGCCATCATGGCCGAGTGGGCGCCGGTAGGTGCGGATCCGGGCTACGACACGCGAGTTGCCAATCTCCAGAGCGGCGCCGGCGGCGTGCCGGCCCTCAACGCCAACACCGTCCACAGCAATGGCCAGGCGAACCAGCTCACGGGCGGCACCGAGCGAGACCTGTTCTTCGCGAGCCTCGCTTCCGAGCTGATCGACTGGGATTCGAAGACCGAGAAGTGGATCGTGATCGCGTGACCTCGTCCGAGCCGGAAGCGTAAGCCTCGCCTATGAGGGTGACGCGCCCCGTGAGGAGGCCGACCGTGACCGAGATGTCTCCCGCCGAAACCGTTTTCTTCGCCGCCCTGGCCAAGATCGACTTGGCCGAGCGCGCCGCCTATCTGAACGAGGCCTGCGGCCCCGA
>JBBROR010000146.1:0-8290 GCA_038229175.1 Acetobacterales bacterium
CACCGAAGTGGCGATCCTGAACGCCAACTACATGGCCGTCCGCCTGAAGCCGCACTACCCCATCCTCTACACCGGCACCTCGGGCATGGTGGCGCATGAATGCATCATCGACTGCCGCGGCTTCCAGGCCGAGGCCAACGTGATGGTGGAAGACATCGCCAAACGCCTGCAGGATTACGGCTACCACGCGCCCACCATGTCCTGGCCCGTCACCGGCACGCTGATGATCGAGCCGACCGAAAGCGAGACCAAGGCCGAACTCGATCGCTTCTGCGACGCCATGATCCAGATCCGCGCTGAAATCGCGGCGATCGGCCAGGGTGCGATGGACAAGACGGACAACCCGCTGAAGAACGCACCGCACACGGTGGCCGAAGTGTCGGCGCAGGACTGGACGCATCAGTATTCTCGCACCCAGGCAGCGTTCCCGCTGCCCTATGTCAAAGCCTCCAAATACTGGCCGCCGGTCAAGCGCGTGGACAACGTGTATGGCGATCGGAATTTAATATGTACGTGTGCGCCGCTGGAAGCCTACGCACAGGCCGCTGAGTAGGAACCGGCCTCGGGGATGGTGGTGTTGCCCACCGTCCCCGAAAACGACGTATCAGGGCCGGACGAGACGCAGCGTTGTCTGACCACGGCCGGTTTTCACCGGCGGCAGCACCTTGCTGAGATAATCCTGCCAGGGTGACACACTTGCCAAACGCGCCATGGCGCTTTCACGCGCAAGCGTGGCCGGGTCGATATCCGGAAAGACGATGCTCTGGTCGAAGCGCGGTGTGATATCGGCCTTGCACATCGATACTACTCCTTGATCATCGGTCCGCATCGCGCGGCGGTTTGTTTTGGTGGACCACGCTAGCGCCGATGTCTCTGCACGGCTGTGACATGCATCACAGAATCCGGTTGCTTCTTCGTAAACAGCACATAACGCCAGCGATTGACGGACCCACCCGAGGTCAATCATCCACGCACGTGCCGGTTCCCACCCCGACCGGATCGACGACGAAAGAATCAGCGCACGTTAACGAAGCTGCAATCTTCCTGCGACATGTATCGTTTTCTGAGACCAATCTCATCCATAGCGAACCTTGTTGCAGGAGATATCATGCCAGAAGCCCTTTCGCTCCAATCCACCAGCACCCGACCGGCCACGCGACCAGGCTTCCAAAAGCTTCGGTCACGCCTGCGAGAGGACCGTCTGCCGTGGCGCAGCTCTCACAGAGAGGACGCCGAGGAGGTGCGGATGCGCGGCCAGGAACTGGACGAGACGCACGCCCGGCTGGATGCCGCCGTCAACACCATGACGCATGGGCTGATGATGGTGGATGCCGAACTCAGCCTGATCCTGTGCAACAACCAGCTTCGCGCCATCTTCCGCCTGGACCCGGACATCGTTCGTCCCGGCGCCTCCATGCACCAGGTCCTGGCCCATTCGATCGCGGTCGGCAACCATCCCGGTGTCACGATCGACCAACTGATGAGCGACCTGCGAGATCTCATGGCAGCCGCCACCCGCGCCACCTTCCCCTTGAACCTGCAGGATGGGCGGGTCGTGTCGGTGACATGGGAGCCCATCGGCGCCGCCGGCTGGGTGTGCACCTGCGAAGACATCACGGTGCGCGAAGCCGCCACCGCGCGTGCCGTCTATCTTTCATGCCACGACGCCATCACCGACCTGCCCAATCGTCGCGCCTTGCTGGACGCCATGCAGACCGCCTGGCCGTTGCCCGATACCCACGGATTCAGCCTGCTTTGTGTGGAGATCGACCGTTTCCAGGCCATCTGCGACACCCGGGGCCACTGCACCGGCGATATCCTGCTGCAAGAAATCGCCGCGCGCCTGCGCCAATCCGTGCGCGGCAGCGACACGGTGGCATATCTTGGCGGCGCCAGTTTCGGCGTGCTGCAGGCGGCACCCGCCTCGACGGACCTCGCGCAACACTTGGCCGGCCGCCTGATCGACGCGTTGCAGACGCCTGTTCGCAACGAAGGCCGCAGCCTGATGGCCACCGTCTCGATCGGCATCGCAGTGCCGGATGCCACGCAGGACGGCCCGTCCGACGTTCTGCGCAACGCAACGTTGGCCATGCACCGGGCGGCGTCAAAGGGTGGCAGTCGCGCCGAGCTGTATGCCGCAGCCATGGACCGTGCAGCCCAGGCGCGGCACGAGCTGGAGCTGGATCTGCGTGGCGCGTTGGCCGCACGCCAGTTCGAGGTGCACTACCAGCCGTTGGTGAGCGTGAAGAACCGCGTTGTCACCGGTTTCGAAGCCCTTCTGCGCTGGCGCCATCCCGTGCGCGGCATGGTGTCGCCTGCCGAGTTCATCCCGCTGGCCGAGCAACTCGGCCTGATCGGCGCCATCGGCGAGTGGGTGCTGCGCACCGCCTGTGCGGAGGCCGCCACCTGGCCGGCGCCGGTCCGTGTCGCCGTCAACCTGTCGCCCGAGCAGTTCGTGGGAACCCAAGGCGCCGGGCTGGCAGCGACCGTGGCCGGCATTCTGGCCGAAACCGGCCTTGATGGCGCCCGGCTGGAGCTGGAGATCACCGAATCGGTCCGCCTGCAGGAGGACGCCGCCACCCTGGGCACGCTGCATGCGCTGCGGCGCCTGGGCGCGCGCATCTCGCTGGACGATTTTGGCACAGGCTACTCGTCCCTCAGCTATCTCAGCGGCTTTCCGTTCGACAAGATCAAAATCGACCAGTCCTTCGTCCGCGCAATGCCCTCCCAGGAGGCAAGCGCCATTGTCCGCGCCGTGGCATCATTGGGCGCCAGCCTCGGCATCACCACGGTGGCCGAGGGCGTGGAGACCCAGGCCCAGCTGATCGCGCTGGTGGCCGAATCCTGCGACGAGATGCAGGGCTACCTGTTCAGCAAGCCCCGCCCGGCCTGCGACGTGCCGGGCCTCATCGCAGCGGCGCTGGAGCGTGTGGCCGCATGAAATCCCCGATCACCCGGTTGGCACAAGAACGCTCGGCTCCAGCGTCTGGCGATAGGCGATCTGCCGGGCCACGCGCACCTGGTTCTCCGGCAGCACGCCGTTCACCACGGCGTGCACGCGGGCGATCTCGGCCAGCATCGCCGGCCGCTTCAGGCTTGCCGTGGCGCTCGCGGCATGCCTTCGATGGGCGTTCAGCGGCGCGGCGAGATAGCCCACGCTGCCGGTGCTATGGGTCAGCAAATCCACATAAAGCCGCCAGTCGCCAGCCACCTGCCAGTCCGCGAGCTCATCCGCGCAGCGCGCCAACGCTTCCCGCAGCGCCTGGGTGCGGAACACCACGGCACTGGCATTGAGGATGGTGTTGCGCTCGGACAGATGCGTGCGCACGAAGCTCGCCGCCAGAAACACTGCATCGCGGTCCAGCGCGCCGCCGCCGCCACCCAACGCGCTGCGGTAGTAATCCTTGTAGCTGGACGCCATTGTGTCGCTCTGCTCGTTCACCGTCCGGCTGTCGCAGAACGCGAGATCGATGTCGGGATGCGACGCCAACAGACGACACAGCCGGGCCAGCAATTCCGGATGTGCGGCATCATCGGCTTCTGCAATCCACAGATACTCGCCCCGCGCCATCTCGGCGGCCCGGCGCCATTGCAGGAACACGTTGCCGCCGTTGGTCTGGCGCACCTCCATCCGAATGCTGCGCCGCCAGTCCTGCGCCACCGCCGTTGCCATCGCCACGCTGTCATCGGTGGACGCATCGTCCAGCACGATCACCTCCTCCACCGGATGCGTCTGGGCGAAGATCGACGCCATCCGTTCGGGAAGGAAACGCGCGTAGTTGTGGCTGGGCACCACCACCGACACCCGCGGCGAAGGCGACCGCAGTTCCGCCAGCAGCTCCGCCACATACAAATCGAAATCGAACCGCGCGGCCGAAAGAGCGCCACGTGCCGCGCGGGCGGCCGTGTCCTGCGGCATGGCCAACGCCATCACCGCCTGTGCGAAGGCCGCGGTGTCAGACATTGGCACCACCATGCCATCGCGGGCCTGCCCGAGCAGTTCGGAAATTCCCCCCGCACCTTCGAACGCCGCCACGCCGATGCCGGCGGCCATTGCCTCCAACGCCACCGATGGATACGGGTCCTCGCGGGAAGACAGCGCAAAGGCATCCGCCGCACTCAGCCAGGCCGTCATGTCCTCCTGAAAGCCCGGCAGATGGAACCGGCCCGAAGCCATCGCCTGTTCGATCTCGGGCGCCAGATAGGCGGTCAGATTGGGATCGACGGCACCCACCCAGCAGAAATGCACCGGCGCGTTCTGCTTGCGGGCCACGCGCGCGGTTTGCAGGAACAGATCGAACCCCTTGCGCATGTCGCCATAGCCGGCGCCCATCACCAGCGCCTGGCCCTCGCACACGCCAAGTGAAAAGCGCAGGCGGGCGCGCGCGTCGGCGTCGAACGCCACGCGCCGATACAGCCCCTGGGGCAGAATCCGCGCGCGATCGCCCACTGCCTGGGGATCGACAAACGCGTCGCGCACGCAGCCGGCAGGGAAGATCACCCGAAGCGCCTCGGCCGCCCCGGCGCGCAGGCCCGGCAACATGTTGTGCTCGGCAATCACGCGGGGCAGTTCGTGCACCAGCAGAACCGCCTCGATCCCGGCGCGGCGCAGCAGCGGAATCACCCGCGCGGCCACGCTGGTGTTCACCAACGCCCGCCTTACCCCGCGCCGCGCGCTGGCAGCGATCGCAGCCAACAGCGCCGCGCGATCGTGCGCCACATGCGTCGGTGCCTGCGCCGCGTACGCGCCTTCCAGCGATCCGCCGCCGAGCAGCAGGAATTCCACCGCCATGCCGTGGCCCTGCATCATCTGGCGGCCGATCTGCAACAAAAGCATCTGCGCACCGGCAGCAAACGCATCGTGCCCCACCAGTAGAACCGGCTGGGCCCGCTCCACCGACGCCAGCCGAGCCACGGCGCGGCCCGTCGCGTTCAGGTAGGCCGCGCCAAAATGCACGTCCGGCTCCAGATAGGCCCCTTCGGCCCACTCGTTCCACGCGTTCACACACACGATGCGCTCGCCGAAGAACGGGTTGGCGGCGCTGCGATCCACCAACTCTCCAAGCCAGGCCTGATACTTTGCTGGCGATGCGCCAGTCAGCGTCATGCCGCTTCCCTCTCTGCGGGCATCGTTGTCCCAGTCCGGCAGCGCGGTCTTGATCAATGGGAACCTGGGCGGCAGCTCCGCCAGCGAAGCAGCCGCGAGGTCGTCATAAGCAAAGATCTGCCCGCGTGCTTCGGAGTCCGCCACGCGGATCTCCCGGTTGCGGGTGGCAAGCCCCGCGGTCAGCTTGTGCGGCGGAAACTCGATGGCGCCATCGAAGCCGTATTCGGCCGGATCATGCTCATCGAAGCTCTGCGCCATCACCAGGATGGGGTTTTCGCCATACTCGGCCTGGAACCGCGTCCGCCAGCGCGCAACGGTCGCCTTGCAATCCGGGACCAGCCCGGCCCGATAGATCATCAGAACCGGCCGTCCCTGCAGGCGGATATAGCGCGGGTCGGCGAAATGCCGCGCGAACTCGGCCAACAGCGCCGGCTCGTCCGCCGCGTGCCAATCCTGGCTGATCAGCACGTCCTGGTCCGAGCCATCCCACCGCCGGCTCCAGTTCTCGTTCGCCCACATCAGGCAGAACGGGAAATCCAGCGTCGGATCAGCCAGAAACGCCTCCAGCGGGCGATCGAGCAGACGTTTTTGGTTGAACCAGTAGAAATACTGCACGAAGCCGAACACGCCGGCATCGCGCGCCAGGGCAATCTGGCGTCGCATCGCGTCGGTGCCCGACAGGTCGTAATGGCCGAGATCCCTGGGGATGCGCGGCTGATAATGGCCAGGAAAACGCGGCATCCCCCGCGCGATTGCGGTCCATTCGGTGAAGCCCCGGCCCCACCAGGCGTCGTTTTCCGGCACCGCATGGAATTGCGGCAGGTAATAGGCCAGCAATTTCGCCTGCCGCGTGGCACCGCGCGGCAAAGGCTGGAACTCCTCGAAATCCGGCCCGGGGCGCGTGTTGATCCGCACCTGGTCGAACACGCTGGCCTCGCCCGGCTGTGGCCTTGTGTGCAGCCGCAACGCGTGTCGCCACTGGCGAAAATGCAGCAGCGGGTTCTGATCGAGATCCCCCGCAAGGTAGCGATTGAGATAGAACTTGGTGTCAAACTCCGCCGAAGGGTCGCGCCCTTCGCGAAATCCGTAGTTCAGGTAATGGTCGAACGGATCAATCCCCGCGGCGGCGATGTCGCGATGCGCGGCAAGGTAGTAGGCCGGATCGAATTCCGGCAACGGGCTTACGCTGCCGGACAGACGCCGCGCCAGGAAATGCGCGAGTGGCGAGCTATCCGCCGGCACGGCGTGCTGCCCGGCATACCAGCCTGGGTCGAACAGGCGTGAAGGCGGGCGGCCCGCCGCTTCGCCGGCCCGGATATAGTGCAGCAGCGGATTGGTGCCGGCGGCCAGCGCATCGGGATTCTCGGCCAGATAGTAGTCGACGTCGAAATAAGGATTGGGCTGTCGCGCCTCCCGCCAGCCCTGGTTCAGGAAATGCAGCACCGGATCGCGCCCGCTGGCGGCCACATCAGGATTGCGCCGGCAATACCACTCCGCGTCGAACAGGCCAGATCGCACGATCAGATCGGCGCCCTCGTCCAGCGACGACCCCAGGAGCAGATTGGGAGCATCAGTCAACGAATGAGATAAAGAAATATCGTTCATTTTTCGATCTTCCCAGGCTTCACTGTCGAACATGTTGTGAATAGGTGATTTCACCTATTTTTCACTTCGCCATCACTTAACGAATGACCATTGAACGATACTCAGTTAGGTCAGCCAGACAATTTTTGAAATACGAACAACTCCCTATTACCACCACCTTTACGGTCCCTGGACGGCAAATTGACAAAACGGCCGGCGAACTGTGCGGCTGCGGCTTATGGCCGTAGGATCGTGAAAAATGTCGAGACCTGGGGGGCCCACCATGCTCACACGCCGAAGCGTCCTTGCCACAGCGCCACTTGCAGCCATGGTCCGCCCCGCTTTGGCCCAATCAGCGGCAAGCCGCACGCTGGTCTTCGTGCCGCAGGCGGCGCTGACCTCGCTCGACCCGGTCTGGACCACCGCCACTGTCACGCGCAACCACGCCTTCCTGGTGTTCGACACGCTCTATGGCCTCGACGAAGCCCTGATGCCGCAGCCACAGATGGCCGTCGGCCACGTGATGGACCCGGACGGCAAACGCTGGACGATCACACTCCGCCCCGGCCTGCTGTTCCACGACGGCAGCAAGGTGCTGGCGCGCGATTGCGTGGCCTCGCTGGCCCGGTGGATGAAGCGAGATTCCATGGGCCAAACCCTGGGCGCCCGCGTCGATGCGCTGGAAGCGCCAGACGATCGCACCATCGTCTTTCGCCTCAACCGCCGGTTCCCGCCGCTGCTCTCGGCGCTTGCCAAAATCCTGCCCAGCCCGCCGGTGATCATGCCGGAGCGACTGGCGCTGACCGACCCGTTCAAACAGGTCACCGAAATGGTCGGCTCCGGCCCGTTCACCTTCAAGGCGGACGAATACGTGAGCGGAGCGCTCAGCGTGTATTCCCGCTTCACCGGGTATATTCCGCGCGACGAGGCCCCAAGCCTCACCGCGGGGGCCAAGCGCGCACTGATCGACCGGGTGGAATGGCGCGTCATCCCCGAAGCCGCCACCGCCGCCTCCGCGCTGCGGACCGGGCAGATCGACTGGTGGGAAATGCCGTTGCCCGATCTCATCCCCGTGCTGAAACGCGAGCGGGACGTGGTGGTGGCCAAGCTCGACCCCTACGGATTGTGGCCAGTGCTGCGCTTCAACCATCTCCAAGGCCCCACCGCCAACCGCGCGGTGCGCCAGGCCATCCTGGCAGCCATCGACCCCACCGAGGTGATGCAGGCGCTGATGGGCGACGACACCAGCGCCTACAACGCCCCGGTCGGCTGCTTTGCACCCGGCACCCGGCTTGCCAACGATGCCGCGATGGATCGGCTGGGCGGGCCAAAGCCAGACATGGCACGCATCAAATCGCTACTGGCCGAGGCCAACTACAAAGGCGAACGGGTGGCACTGATGCACCCCTCCGACCAGCCGTTCTACGACGCCATGACCCAGGTGGCCGCCGCCGCCATCAAGAAGATCGGCATCAACCTCGACGACCAGTCGATGGACTGGGGCACCGTCGTGCAGCGCCGCGCCAGCAAGGAGCCGTTGGACAAGGGCGGCTGGTCGCTGTTTGCCACGTCCTTCTCCGCACTCGACTACGCCGACCC
>JBBROR010000147.1:0-8221 GCA_038229175.1 Acetobacterales bacterium
CGAAAGGTTGGCCGCCACCCGCACGCCACAGCCGACGCCGCAATAAGGGCAGGTGGTATCAGTAGACATCGCGCTGGTAGCGTCCTTGGCGTGCAAGGGCCGCGATCCAGTCCTTGGCTTGCGTTTCTGACAGTCCTCCCTGGCTCGCGGCGATGCCGCGCAGGGCTTTGTCGACGTCGCGGGCCATGCGGCTTGCATCGCCACAGACATAGAAATGAGCACCGTCCTGTAGCCAGCGCCACAGATCGGTGGCGTGCTCGCGCATACGGTCCTGCACGTAAATCTTCTGCGCTTGGTCGCGGGAGAAGGCGCAATCCAGTCTGGCGAGTGTGCCATCGTGCTGCCAGACCTTGAGCTCGTCGGCAAACAGAAGATCGGTGGCGGCACGCTGATCGCCGAAGAAAAGCCAGGTATGCCCCTTGATCTTCTGCGCCGCACGGTCCTGCAGAAAAGCACGGAACGGGGCGATCCCAGTGCCGGGGCCGACCATGATGACGGGCGTGGCGGGATCGGCGGGAAGCCGGAAATGGCTGGTGGTGATGCTAGCCAGAATAGGCCCGGCCTCGATCGCCCTGTCGGCAAGGAACGTGCTGGCGATCCCCTGGCGAACGCGGCCACGACGCTCGGTGCGCACCACGCCGACACAAAGGTGAACCTGCCCCGGTGTGGCGCGAAGCGAGGAGGCGATGGAATACAGCCGCGGCTTCAGCGCTGGCAGGCTGCGGGCGAGATCGGTGAGCTGCGGCCGGGCGGACGGAAATGCCTCGATAAGGTCGAGAAGATCGGCATCCGCCGGCTGCGCGTCGTCGTCGCCGCCAGTGAGCTTGCGCAACGCTGCCGCCTCGCCGGGATGGGCCGCCGCCATGCCCAGCAGATCCATGGTCCGATCGAGCGGCCGGGCAATATCCAGATGCGAATGCAATGCCTCGCGCAGCGGCCGCATGACACCGTCCGGGCAGGGCACAGGCTCGTCGCCCGAAGACTTCAGCGCTGTCAGGCATGCCTCAACCAAAGCGGGATCGTTGGGGGCGGCGAGACTGATGGAATCGCCGGGTTCATAGACCAGGCCGGTGTCCTGAAGATCGATCACGACATGGCGCACATCCTTGGCCGAAGCCGCACCGGTCAACCGCGCGGCGGCGAGAACGCGCACCGGCTGGCCGCTGGGCTTCTCGACAACGACGGGTTTCGGTGCCGCTGTCACAGGAGCTTCGGCCAACAGCGACTTTAACATGCGCAACGTGGCCTTGGCCCCCGGCACGCACAGCGAGGCAGAACTTTCGCGGCCTTCAGCGAGCGCCTCTGCGTAGGTCTGGCAGAGATAGCCGCACTGCCCGCAATCCAACTGCGCCATCGCCGCCATCAGCCGCCGCTTGAGCGGCTTGCCCTCGGCCATTTCAAGGCGCTCGTTCATGTCGAGAGATGGATCGTGCCAGGGAAACGCCTCTTCCTCCACCGGCGCCGGTGCCCCAGACAAGCCAGACACAGACAGGCCGGACCGCCCGCCCCCATAAAGACCCGCCAGGAAGCCGTTGAGCCAGGCTCGCTGGGGTTCTGAGAACGGCGCGTTATCGGGAATGAGCGGGATCGGCGGGCTTATCGCGTTCATGTCATGCCTCTTCCAGCCCGCGGTTGCACAGTGCGGCCAGCTCGTCGTTGGTCATGGTGGCGGTATGGGCCTGGAAGCTTTGCTTTGGTGCGCGTGCGGTCCAGTCGGTGATCAGTGCCAGCACCATGGGTTTCAAATCATCGAACGCCACCTTCGTGCGGATCAGGCGGCCGATCTTCTGCTCCGCGCCGGCGCCACCGCCGACATGCAGATCATATCCTTCGATGAGATCATCGCCCCGTTCCACCTTGGCGCCGAGCAGGCCGATATCGGCAATGTAGTGCTGGGCGCACGAATGATGGCAACCGGTGAGATGGATGTTCAGCGGGATATCGAGCCTGATACGGGATTCCAGCCAATCGACCAATTGCGCGCCATGCGCCTTCGTGTTGCTGGCGGCAAACTTGCAGCCGGCGTTGCCCGTGCAGGCAACCAGGCCGCCGCGCAGTGGCCCCACGTCGATCGCAAGCCCGAGGCCCGCGATGGCGTTGCGCGCCTCGGTGATGCAGCTGTCCGGCACGTCTGAAATTAGCAGGTTCTGCCACACGGTCAGACGGATGGTGCCGGAACCAAGGCGATCGGCGATGCCGGCGAGGCCGCGCATCTGCGCCGTGGTGAGCCGGCCGACCGCGCCGAGCACGCCGATATAGGAAAGCCCTGGCTGGCGTTGCGCATGGACACCAAAATGGCCAAGCCGGTCCTGCGGATGCCGCGCGACGATGGCGGCACTGTCCACCTGGGTCAGCGAGCTGCCGAGTTCCCGCTCCATCTCGCCGAGGAATCTCATAATGCCCACGCGATCGAGCACGTATTTCAAGCGGGCCTTGGTGCGATCGGTGCGATCGCCGTGGGCAATGAACACGCGCAGTACCGCGTCGCAAACCTTGGTTGTCTGGTCGGGGGAAACGATCACACCGGTGTTGCGCGCAAGGTCGCGGTGGCCGGTGATGCCGCCAAGTGCCAGCCGGTAATACACGCCGGGCGCCACGCCAAACCCATCCATTACCTGCACGGCCGAAAACGCAATGTCGTTGGTCTCCTCGAGCACCATCACCCGGCCGCCGCCGTCGAAGGCAATGTTGAACTTCCGCGGCAGGCCGTACAGCGCCCGGTTGCGCAGAATGTGGTGATGGATGGCCCGCGCGTGCGTCCGCGTATCGATGATCTCCTGCACATCGATCCCGGCCGTGGGGCTGCCGGTGACGTTGCGAACGTTATCAGCACCGGCCCCCTGCGAGGTCAGCCCCAAATCGGTCAGCCGCAGCAGCACCTCCGGCGCATGGGAGGCGGGAATGTGGCGGATTTGCAGATTGGCCCGCGTGGTCATGTCCACTACGCCCCCCGCCAGATCGTCGGCGATGTCGGCCACGCCTCGGAACTGGTGGCTGGACAAAATGCCGCCGGGAATGCGCAGGCGGCACATATAGGCATCCTGCGTGGGGCCGACATAGAACAGGCCGTGGTAACGGATGAGGAAATCGTCGAGACCCTTGGCGAACTTGCCGGCGCGCGCCACGGCTTCGATCTCATCGAAGCGGTCAAGCGGGTGCTTCTTCCGCTTGGCCTCCTCCTGCGGCACCAACTTCCCGCCGGCGGCGATGATGCGGTCCTGCGCGGTGCGCTGCAGGTCCGACGGATCGGCGACCTGGGTCGTCTCCGCCGGCGACAGCGGCAGACTGAGCGCACTGTGGCGCGCCTCGACGCCGGATATGAAGCCCTTCAGATATTCCTGCTGCGCGGGGCTGAAGGCCTCCCCGCTCATTCTGCCGCCACCAGCACCGGCGCATAGGCGCGGCCGAACGGGAGGGCAGCACGCAGCAGGCTGATATCGGCGCCGATCAGGGATTTATACCACGGCGCGTCACCGGTTTCGCCATATAGCACCGCACCGACCAGACATTGATCCCGCAACAGGAATTTGCGATATTCACCCGCGACCGGATCGTCATAGACGAGCGTTTCGACATCCGCCGCCGCGATGTCGCCTGCGGACCATACGCCGGCGCCGGCCACTTTCAACACGGTTGCATCGGCGGTCGGTACGTAGGCCACGGTCTCGCCCAACATATGCCGAGCCGCAATCTCGGCCTGGGCGAACGCGGGTGCCACCAGGCCGCAGCATTGCCCCTGATGCTGGGCGCATTCGCCGATGGCGTGGACAGTGGGATCGGACGTCTGCATTGCGTCGTCGACGACGATGCCGCGTTCAACCACCAATCCCGCGGTGCGGGCCAGGCCTGCTTCGGGCCGGATGCCGACGGCCATGACGATCAGTTCGGCCGCGATCGTGCGGCCATCCTTCAGCACCACGCCGGTGGCACGGTCAACGCCGGCGATCGCGACCGTGGCCGCGCTGAGCTCGACCGCGATGCCCTGGCCGCGGAGATGCCGGGCCAACATGTGGGCGGCGGCGTGGTCCAGTTGGCGTTCCATGAGACGGTCGACGCCGTGCAGGATCGTTACCCGCATGCCACGCCTGGCGAGACCGACGGCTGCTTCAAGACCGAGCAGGCCGCCGCCGATGACGATAGCGCGGCCGCCGCCACGCGCGGTGTCGAGCATCGTGCGCACTTCCTGCAGGGTGCGATACATTAGCACGCAGGGCATGTCGGCACCGGGCAAAGGCAGGCGAAACGGCGCCGATCCGGTGGCCAAAACCAGATGGCCATAGGGCACCGTCTCGCCGCCCTCCAGGCGCAGAGTTTTCGTGCCACGGTCGATCGCAGCCACCCGGGTCGACGGGCGCCAGTCGATGCGCAGCGCCGCCAGGCGATCGGCATCATGCGTGATCAGGTCGTGTTCAACGGTGTCGCCGGCGAGATGTTGGCTGAGTGCGACACGGTTGTATGGTAGCCCCGGTTCGGCGCCGATCACGGTGACCCGCTGTCCGGCCTCAGCCAGGCGCTCGGCGCAGCGCAGCCCGGCTGGGCCTCCGCCGATGATAACGGTAGCGAACATCTTGGGGCCGGCCATCTCAGGCGGCCTGTGCCGGGTTGCGGTGGCGGGCATAGAGGAACTCCATCACCCGGGCACGCGCGGCAATGAAGCGGGCGTCATCGGCCAGTGCCAGGCGGTCGCGCGGGCGCGGCAGATTTGTGGTGAGCACTTCACCGATCGTGGCCATCGGCCCGTTCGTCATCATGACGATCCGATCGGATAACAGAACCGCCTCGTCCACGTCGTGCGTGATCATCAGGATGGTGGTGCCGAGGCGGTGATGGATCTCCATCACCTGGTCCTGCAGATGCGCGCGGGTGAGGGCATCCAGCGCACCAAAGGGTTCGTCGAGCAGCAGCACCTTGGGCTGCATGGCCAGCGCCCGGGCGATACCGATACGCTGTTTCATGCCGCCGGAGATCTCCGACGGCCGTTTCTCGGCGTGGGGAAGCATCCTGACCAGATCGAGGGTCTCGTCGACCCAGTCGCGGCGCTCGGCGCGGCTTTTCTTGCCAAACACCTGATCCACGGCCAGCCGCACGTTCTCGCGGCAGGTGAGCCAAGGCAGCAGCGAGTGGTTCTGGAACACCACGGCGCGGTCCGGCCCCGGGGCGTTTACCTCGCGCCCGTCCAGCAGCACGCCGCCGGCGGTGGCCTCGGTCAGTCCGGCGACGATGTTCAGCAACGTCGACTTGCCGCAGCCTGAATGGCCGATAATGGCGACATATTCACCACGATTGACCTGCAGATTGACATCCACCAGCACGGCTGGCGTACCGGGCTTGAAGGTGATGCCGATATTGGAAAATTCGAGGAAACTTGCCATGGATGCTGCTTCCTTTAGGCAGAACTACCGCGGGTGACGACATGTCCGGCCAGCGCCACGAGACGGTCCAGCACGAAGCCGACCAGGCCCACATAGATCAGCGCCACGATGATGTCCGAGATGTTGGAACTGTTCCACGCGTCCCAAATGAAGAATCCGATGCCGACGCCGCCCACCAGCATCTCGGCAGCGACGATGGCGAGCCAGGACAGGCCGATGCCGATACGCAGGCCGGTGAAGATGTAGGGAGCGGCAGACGGCAGCACGATCTTTCCGAAATAGTCGAAGCCGCGTAGCCGAATGACTCGCGCCACGTTGCGGTAGTCCTGCGGCACGTTGCGCACACCCACGGCGGTGTTGATGATCACAGGCCAGATCGCGGTAATGAAGATGACGAAAATGGCGCTGGGCTGGGCCTCACGAAAGCCGGCCAGCGCCAGGGGCAGCCATGCCAGCGGCGGTACAGTGCGCAGCACCTGGAAGATAGGGTCGAGCCCGCGCATGGCCAATGCCGAGGTGCCCACCAGCATTCCCAGCGCCACACCGACGATGGCCGACAACGTGAAGCCAAGGGCAACGCGCTTGAGGCTGGCGAACAGATGCAGGCCAAGCCCCTTGTCCAGGCCACCATGATCGTAGAATGGGTGCAGGATCAGTTCGCGGCTGTCGGCCCAAATCTTAGTGGGCGCCGGCAGCGACGAAGACGCACGGTCGGCGGCAACCTGCCAGACGGCCGCGATCAGCACGAGCATGACCACGAGCGGCAGCACCTCGCGTCCGGCTGAATAAGCGCGCGTCCCAAGCCAGGACAGCGCCACCCGGGGCGAAAAGCCCGGACGGACCAAGGTAGCGGCGGAGGTTTGGGCGGCACTGCTCATCGTTGCCTCTTCAGGCCGCTGTTTTCTTGATGGTCTGCGCCGCGAGATAGGCCGCCGGATTGGTCGGATCGAACACGTGGCCATCGAAGAACGTTTCGATGCCGCGCGAGGTACTGGCGGGCATGTCGGCAGTGGCCACGCCCGCCAGCGCTGCGGCACCGCGCCAGATGTCCTGGCGGTTGACGGCTGCGATCAGCGCCTTGGTATCGGTATCCGGCGGCAGCACGCCCCAGCGTATGTTCTCGGTGAGGAACCACAACTCGTGTGACTGGAACGGATACGAGGCGTGGTCGGCCCAGAACTTCATGCGCAGCGGCGAGCCGGTCAGCTTGCGGCCATCGCCGAAATCGATATCGCCTTTCGAGCGGGGCAGAATGTCGGCCGGCGGCACGTTGAACCAGGCGCGCTTGCCAAGGATGGTGGAAAGCTCGCCCTTGTTGTCGAGCTTCTCAGCCCAGATCTGCGCCTCGATGACGGCGGCCGTGATCGCCTCGGCGGCCTTGGGGTTCTTGGCCACGAAGTCGCTGCGCATGGCGAGCGACTTCTCCGGGTGGTCCTTCCATATCTCGCCGGTGATGCAGGCGGTGTAGCCGAGCGACTGGTGCACCAGCTGGTCGTTCCAGGGCTCGCCGACGCAGAACGCGTCCATCGTGCCCACTTTCATGTTCGCCACCATCTGCGGCGGCGGCACGATGATTGTTTCGACATCGCGATCCGGGTCGATGCCGCCGGCGGCAAGCCAGTAGCGGAGCCACAGGTCGTGGGTACCGCCGCGGAAGGTCATGGCGACCTTGTTGTCCTTCTTGCCGGCGAAGGCGGCTTTCAGCGGCGCGCTGTCGAGCTTTGCGCCGACCGGCATGAGCGCCTTGGAAACGCTGATCCCCTGGCCGTTGGTGTTAAGCCGCGCCAGGATCGACATCGGCACCTTTAGACCGTTCTGCACGATCTTGCCGGACTCCAGCAGGTAGGCCATCGGCGTCAGCAGATGCGCGCCATCGATGCCGCCGGCGCCACCGCCGAGCACCAAGTTGTCGCGTGTGCCGCCCCAACTGGCCTGCTTGGCAATTTCGACGTCCGGCACGCCGTACTTGGCGAAAATGCCTTTTTCCCTGGCGACGATCAGCGCGGCCGCGTCGGTCAGTGCGATGTAGCCGAGCGTGGCCTTGGTCGTCTCGACGCCAGTGGCAGCCAATGCGCCGGCGGGCACAGCGGTGCGCGCGGCGACGAGCAGGGCCGTGGTGCCGGTAATGGCGGTGCGGCGCGTCATAGTACGAGTGATCAGACGGGTCACCGGGTCATGTCTCCTGGGCAGTGGGGCGGCGGGCGGGCCCGGGTAGACGCCGCGGACGGTCGCTGTGCGACGAAAAGGCAAACACGGCTGCCAGAAGTGGCACCCACGCAGGAAGCTCCAAATAGACACATTTCATCAGTCACAGGCGGATCGCCAACGGGCCGCCTGTTCTTCGCGCAGCGCCGCGCCAGACCGGTGCCGCACCTAGCAACTTAGACAGCAATTGACGTGCCAAAGGGTAGCGGCTGTTAATTAAGCGGAAGCTTTGGGGTTGCCTTTGCGTGGTGATTAAAATGAAGGCTGCGTGACCATAGAAAAGGCAGATGCCGGCTATTCGAGCATTTTTCCCTTGTAATCACGCGCTCCGTCTCGCTCTCACGCGCAACCCCTGATCCCACGCCGGCCGCGCATGCGGTGTGGTGCTCGAACCCATTGCAAGCCGCCAATCGTCACACCAACCCTGAGGCCGGAACTGACGAACTGGCCTTTTGGTACGCATAAGGGGACAAAAATAGAACGTGGCGGATTGGCTTTTGAGCCTGATCAGTCAGTTGCGCCGTTTCGGCGTCCTTCGGCTGAGCCTGAGGCGCTGTCGGGAAACACCTGTTTGACGTTATTCCGATATCGAACCGGAGCCGACGCGGGAATAGCCGAAACCACAGCCCGATAGGTGTAGCGGC
>JBBROR010000148.1:0-8168 GCA_038229175.1 Acetobacterales bacterium
CGGCACCATCTCGACTTCGAAGCACTCGACCACGTCGCCAACCTTGATGTCGTTGTAGTTGGCAAACGACAGCCCGCACTCATACCCGCGCGCTACTTCACGCACATCGTCCTTGAAGCGCTTCAACTGCGTCAACTCGCCGTTGTGGATCACCACACCGTCGCGCAGCAGACGCACGCCACAGCCGCGCTTCACCAGGCCCTCGGTGATCATGCAGCCGGCGACCGTGCCCGTCTTGGTGATGTTGAACACCTGGCGAACCTCGGCATAGCCCAGGAAACGCTCGCGCGCCTTCGGAGCCACCTTGCCGCGGACCAGTTTCTCAACATCGTCAGCCACGTCGTAGATGATCGAGTAGTAGCGAATATCCACGCCATCCCGCGTCGCCATCTCACGCGCCTGCGTTGTCGCGCGCACGTTGAACGCGATGATCACCGCGCTCGAAGCCTTGGCCAACTGGATGTCGCTCTCGGTGATCTGGCCCACGGTGGCATTGATCACCCGCACGCGCACTTCCTCATGCGCCAGCTTCAACACAGTGGCCTGGATCGCCTCAGACGAGCCCTGCACGTCCGCCTTGATCAGCACAGCCACCTCTTTCTGCACACCGGCCTGAATACGCGCCAGCATCTCATCCAAGGTGCCACGCGCAGCCGTCATCACACCCGCATTCTTGTCACGGATGCGACGCTGACGAAGCTCGCTGATCTCCTTGGCGCGCCCCTCGTTCTCCACGGCCACGAACGGCTCGCCCGCCTGCGGAACGCCGCCAAGGCCCAGAATCTCAACCGGCGACGATGGCCCGGCCGATTTCATCTGCCGGCCCTTGTCGTCCAGCATCGCGCGCACCCGGCCCCACTCGGCGCCAGCCACCACGATATCGCCGGTCTTCAACGTGCCTTTCTGCACCAGCACCGTCGCCACCGGGCCGCGACCGCGATCCAGACGGCTTTCAATCACCGAGCCTTCGGCCGCACGATCCGGATTGGCCCGCAGGTCGAGCACTTCGGCCTGCAGCAGAATGGCCTCGGCCAGCTTGTCCAGACCCGTCTTGGTCTTCGCCGAGAGCGGCACGTCCATCGTCTCGCCGCCAAGATCCTCGACCACGATGTTGTAGCTCAGCAGCTCCTCACGCACCTTCTGCGGATTGGCGTCCGGCTTGTCCATCTTGTTGATGGCAACGATGATCGGCGCACCCGCAGCCTGGGCGTGCTTGATGGCCTCGATGGTCTGCGGCATCACGCCATCGTCGGCTGCCACCACAAGAATGACGATATCCGTCACCGAAGCGCCACGCGACCGCATCGCGGTAAACGCCTCATGGCCCGGCGTGTCGATAAAGGTGATCTTCTCGCCGCCCGGCAGGTCCACCTGATAGGCGCCGATATGCTGGGTGATGCCACCGGCCTCGCCAGACACCACGTTCGCCTTGCGCAGCGCATCGAGCAACGACGTCTTGCCGTGATCGACATGGCCCATGATCGTCACAACGGGCGCACGCGGCACCATGTCGGTCTCGATGTCCACCGGACCCTCAAGCCCGATTTCCGCATCGTCCTCAGAGACGCGCTTCACCTTGTGGCCGAATTCCTGCACCACCAGCTCGGCGGTGTCGGCGTCCAGGCTCTGCGTGATGGTCGCCATCACACCCATCTTCATCAGCGCCTTGATCACCTCGGGCCCACGCGCGGCCATGCGGTTGGCGAGTTCCTGCACCGTGATGTGATCCGGCAGCACAACCTCGCGCACCACCTTCACCTGGTCGGCGCGCAAACGCTCCAACTCCGCCTGCCGACGCTCACGCTCGCGCTGACGGCGAACGGAGGCCAGGCTGCGAACGCGATCGTCCTCACCCTCGATGGCCGCCTGCACGTCGATACGGCCGGGACGGCGATGGTCGCCCACCTTCTTGGCCGCCGGCGCCGGCACTTTCCGAGCCGCCGCACCCGGCAGCCCACCAGGACGACGACGCGTCTCATCCTCTTCGGCCCCAGCCGGACGCAGACGCAACGTCTCTGGCGTGGACACCGGCGTTGCCGGACGAGCCGGCACCACAGAACGAGCCGCGGGAACAGCCGGACGTACAGCCGGCGCCGCAGCGGCAGGCTCCGCCTGGCGCGACACCGGACGCATCGACTGCGTGGCCGCGGATTTCGCCGCCTCATCATCGGCCACACGCTGCGCCTCGGCATTGGCCCGGTTCTGGACCTCCTGCTCGATGGCGCGACGCGCGTCCTCCTCGGCGACCTTCTTGGTCTCCTCCTCCCGACGTCGCGCCTCTTCCGCGGCGGAAAGGATGGAGATCTTCTCCCGCTCCCGCCGTTCGGCGTCTCGCTTGGCCTGCTCGCGGGCCTGCTCGGCCAGCACGCGGCTGCGTGTGGCCAGTTCCCCTGCGGTCAGAGCGCGACCGGCACCTGCGGCAGGCCGCGAGGGCGCTGCAGGCCGGGCAGCCGGAGCCGGCCCGCCACCCGTGGGGGCGGGCGGGAGCGGTGCCGTCAGGAGGGGGCCGGGCACGCGCTTCTTGCGCACCTCGACCTGCACCACCTTCGAGCGGCCATGGCTGAAACTCTGTCGCACGGATCCGGCATCCACGGTCCGCCCGACTTCCGTACGGCTGGCTGGCCGGAGTGAAAGCCGGCCCTTGGCCGCGTCCTGATCGTTGCCGTCGCTCATTTATCCGCCTGTATCTTTAAAGCCATCTCGCCCGGCCGCGCCGGGTGATCATTCTGTGTCTCGTCCGGTTTGGCCGAACGAGACCTCCGTCGGTCCGCTCGCGTCTCGGCTGCGATCGGGGCTGTGTCCGTCATCAGGCCGGCATACCGGGCCGTCTCGAACGTCAGCGTCTGTGCGAGGCGACCCTTGGCAATCGTCACGTGCACCACGTGATCCCTGCCGAAAACCGCACCCAGCGTGGCACCATCCAATGGCTGCACCACAGTCATCGTCTCAGCAAAACGGCCGAGAAAGCGCGCACGCTCATCGGCACTCCCGTCGGACGCCTCCACCACCAGGCCGGCACGGCCGGCCACGAGCCACTCACGCGCCTTCTGGAAACCGCAAATGGCTTGCCCGGCGCGACGGGCAAGACCGAGAAATTCTCCGATCCGTCGCGCAAGGGCTTCTTGCAGAACGGAGGTGAGATCGGGGGGCACCGTCACCGGACCGCGCGCGGCTTTCGCAAACGCGCCCCGGGTGCGAGCGGTTTCTAACACATTCAGGCGGGCACTCAACCATATTCCCCTGCCGGGCAGCCGTGCAGCCAGGTCAGGGTAAAGACGCCGATCCGGCCCCACCACGAACCGGATCATTATTTCTTTCGGCAAACGCTCCCGCGTGACAACGCAGCGACGCAGCGGGCCCGATTCTGTCTCCTCCGGCTCGTCCGCGTCAGCCACGTCCTCAATGTCAGGATGCTCAGGCGTGATCAGCCTCCGTCGCAGCTTCGCCCTCGACAGGCGTCTGTCCCTCGTCGAACCAATGCGCCCGCGCGATCATGATGATTTCGTTCGCCGTGTCCTCATCCATGTTCGTCTCACCCACAATCTCGATCAGCTCGTCGGACGCCAGGTCCGCAAGATCGTCGAGCGTCTTAACATCCTTCTCGCCCAGCTGCACCAGCATCTGCGGCGTGAACTGCTCAATCCCCGCCACGTCGTCCGTCACACCCAGGCTGATGCGATGATCGTTCATCTCGTTGTCGCGCTTGACCAGGAACGTCTCGGCGCGGCGGATCAGCTCCTCCGCCACGCTCTCATCGAAGCCCTCGATATCCGCCAACTCATCGGGCGGCACAAACGCCAGCTCCTCGATGGTGTTGAACCCCTCGGTCACCAACAGCCCGGCAATCACGTCGTCCACATCCAACGCCTCGACGAACAATCCGGTCCGCCGGCGGAATTCCTCCTGACGCCGCTCCGACTCTTCCGCCTCGGTCAGAATATCGATGTCCCAGCGAGTCAACTGGCTCGCCAGCCGCACATTCTGCCCACGACGCCCAATCGCCAGCGAAAGCTGATCGTCCGGCACCACCACCTCGACCCGCCCTGCATCCTCGTCCATCACCACTTTGGTCACTTCAGCCGGCGCCAATGCGTTCACCACGAAGGTCGCAGCCTGCGGGCTCCAGGGAATGATGTCGATCTTCTCGCCCTGCAACTCGGCCACCACAGCCTGCACACGCGAACCACGCATACCCACGCAGGCACCGACCGGGTCGATCGAGCTATCCCGCGAAATCACCGCCATCTTCGCACGGCTGCCGGGATCGCGGGACACCGCCTTGATCTCGATGATCCCGTCATAGATTTCTGGGACCTCTTGCGCGAACAGCTTCGCCAAAAACCCGGGATGCGTGCGGCTCAAGAAAACCTGCGGGCCACGCGGCTCCTCACGCACATCATAAATATAGGCTCGCACACGATCGCCATTGCGGAAACTCTCACGCGGGATCAGCTCGTCACGCCGCAACAACGCCTCGGCGCGGCCGACTTCAACCATCATATTCCCGTATTCGGTGCGCTTGACCACACCGTTGATGATCTCGCCGACGCGATCCTTGAACTCGTCGTACTGCTTCTTGCGCTCATACTCGCGCACCCGCTGCACAATCACCTGCTTGGCCGTCTGCGCCGCAATCCGCCCGAAATCTATCGGCGGCAGCGGGTCGATCAGATGTCCGCCCAGCTCGATATCGGGCTTGAACTTGCGCGCGATGTGAATTGGGATCTGCGTCTCTTCGTTCTCGACAACCTCCACAGCCTCCGTCCAGCGCGACAGCCGGACATCGCCGGTCTTCTTGTCGATGGTGGCGCGGATATCCTTCTCATGGCCGTATTTGGCGCGACCGGCCTTCTGGATCGCCTGCTCCATGGCTTCCAGAACCTCATCGCGATCGATCGATTTCTCCCGCGCGACAGCGTCGGCAACAAGGAGAAGTTCAGGGCGGGAGACGGAAGTGTCCATTTGGTCTCTCAGGGGGTTGATCAGTTAAGCGGGGGAGGCGTGATGGGTGCTGAGGCCGCAATCAGCGCATCCGTCAGGATGAGCTTGGCCCGGCGAACATCGGCCAACGGGATCTCGTAATCCACATTCTCTTCACGAACGCGCGCCATGGTGGCGTCAGCACCCAAGATGATGCCGTTGATGCGGCGCCGGCCCAGCACCGGCATCGAAAGCTCCACCCTTGCCAGATGGCCCACGAAGCGGTTCCAGTCCTTCACGCGCGTCAACGGGCGGTCAATTCCAGCGGAGCTGACCTCCAAGGTCCAGCGCCCCGGAATAGGGTCATCCACGTCCATCACGGCGCTGACCGCCCGTGAAATGATCTCGCAATCCTCCACCGCGATCTGCGCGCCATCGGCCCGATCTGCCATGATCTGGACCGTTGGCCGTTCGCGGCCCAGCACCATCACCCGCACCAGCTCGTAGCCGAGCGCAGATACGGTGGGATGGATGATGCCGATGATGCGGGCCTCAAGCCCTGCCTGCATGGGCAGGTCTTCAGGACGGCTTTGTGCCGCATCTTCGCCTTGATCGTCGTCTATGTCGTCTTGTGCCAAAACCAAAAAAGGCGGCCCGCAAAGGCCACCCCCCAAAAGCCGCGGAGAATGTGGAAGAGTTATGGAGATAACCTCGCGGGGCAGGGAGTGCAAGTGCGATGTGTCGTGACTATAAGCCGAGGCCATGGACCCGATGAACGCCGAAATCATGAATTCCGACAATTTGACCCGCACGCAAGCTCCCGCAGCGGAGCTTTGCGTGGTGGTGCCGGTGCTGAACGAGGCCCTCAACGTGGGCCCGCTGGTGGCAGCCGTGGACCGCGTGCTGGCCGGAATCGCCTGGGAGATCATGTTCGTCGACGACGACAGCCAGGACGGCACGCGCTACGCGATCGCCGCCATCGCCCGCACCGATCCGCGCATCCGCATGATCCACCGCGTCGGCCGCCGCGGCCTGTCCTCCGCCTTCATCGAAGGCGCCCAGGCCAGCTTCGCCCCCTACGTGGCCGCCATGGACGGCGACCTGCAACACGACGAAGCGCTGCTGCCGAAGATGCTGGCGGCCCTGAAGGACACCGCATCCGGCCAGGGGGCCGAAATCGCAATCGGCAGCCGTTACGTGCCCGGCGGCGGCATCGGCGAGTGGGACGCCAAGCGCGCCGGCATGTCCAGCTTTGCCACCAAACTCGGCCAGATGGTGCTGAAAACCCAGGTCGCGGACCCCATGAGCGGCTTCTTCATGCTGCGCCGCGCCACCTTCGACGCCGCTTTGCGCAATCTCTCCGCTATCGGCTTCAAGATCCTGCTCGACATCATCGCCTCGCTCCCCACGCCGCCCCGCATCGTCGAAATCCCGTTCCAGTTCCGCACACGCGTCGCCGGGCAAAGCAAGCTCGATGCCGGCGTGATGCGCGACTACCTCCTCCTCCTCGTTGACAAGACGGTCGGCCATCTCGTCCCAGTCCGGTTCGTGCTCTTCGCAGGCGTGGGCTCGATCGGCGTCGTGCTGCACATGGTTGTGCTGCTGCTGGCCCTGAAAACCCTGGGCGAACCCTTCGGCATGGCCCAGTCGGTGGCCACCGCCGTGGCCATCCTCGGCAATTTCGTGCTGAACAACCTGTTCACCTTCGGCGACCGCAGGCTGCGCGGCAACCGCGCCTGGATCGGGCTCGCCCTGTTCGCGTTGATCAGCGGCGTCGGCGCCATCGGCAACCTCTCGGTCGCGGCCTTCCTGTTCGGCCCGCAAATGACAAGCTGGTGGATCGCGGGCCTGGTTGGTGCCGTCATGAGCCTGGTGTGGAACTACGCCGTCAGTTCAGCGATCATCTGGCGACGTTGAGCGTTGTGACACAACCGGCGGTTCCGCCGCGGGAGACGAGGCGATGAACCAGCCGACGGATTTCGGTGAAGTCTTTTCCCGGCTGACGCACGACGATCGCAACGAGGAAGCCATCCAACTGGGAGGCGTCAACATCCGCCTGGTCAGGGTGAGAGGTGGCGGCGAAGGGCGTTGGGACCAACACGACCACACGAACGAGACCGTCATCGTCTGGAGCGGCGACTTCACCGTCGAATTTCAGGACCACACAGTCCATCTGGCCGCCGGCCAGTGTTGCGTCGTGCCGGTGGGCGCCAAACACCGCGGTACTTCCAGGTCTGGGGCCGAAATCGTGTTGCTCACCCAGGTATCCTGAAGTCGGCCTAGCAGCCTGTCGGATTGGCCTAATTTTATGTCCAATCTTGAAACTTTCGCCAATATATCGAGTAATAATTGCTCTTATATTACAATAGCCCAGTGCGATTTGGTCTAATATTTTGTCAATCGCCTGAATCCGACAGGCTGCTAGAGCGTGATGATTTTGGGTAGTGTCAAAATCATCACGCTCTAACCTTTGTTTTACCGGTCATGTTCATGCGTTTGGGTGAAGCAACCCAAACGCATCATGATCTAGCGTCGCGCGCCGGGTTGGTCGGCGGGGGCGCGCCAAGTCCGAAGCGTTGCTTCAGCGCATCTGATCCGCCACGGCGCGGGCCAAGGGATCATGCAACGCGGCAAGACCATCGATCACGCCCTGATGGTCGGCCTCAGGGCGGTTCTGGCTCAGCTTGAACTTGCCCTCGATGCGCGCAATGGGAATCTCAAGGCCTACGATGCCCCTCATCTGGGCGGCCACGAATTCCTCCGGCGCGTCTGATATCTTCCACGCATCGTCCAGCCCTGATTTCTGACGATCGCCTTCGTGAAGATCGGTCAGGTTTTCCACCTGGCTGTGCACCCAAGGCTTTTCGTCCATCACCTGCGGCTTGCCCCAGATCTGCACGATCGAATAATTCCACGTTGGCACCACGCGCCCATGCTCGCGCTTGCTGGCGTAGTATGCTGGCGAGATGTAGGCGTTGGCCTCCTGAAACACGACCATCACCTCGCTCGCCTCCGCCAGCGCCTTCACCTGCGGATTGGCACGGGCGAGATGCGCCCGCAACGTACCGTTCGGCCCGCGCGTGGGATCGAGCAGAAACGGTATCGGATCCACCAGCACCCCATCCGGCCCGTTCGTGATGATCAGCGCCAGTGGGCGAGCCAGGATCAAGGCATGGAGTTTTTCGAGCCGGTTCTCAACAAAGGCTGGGGGTTGATACATGGCTGTCTGACGCTCCAAGTCGGGTTAG
>JBBROR010000149.1:0-8157 GCA_038229175.1 Acetobacterales bacterium
GCCCAGGGCAGCGTGGCGCATTTGATGCGTGATGGATATTCATGAACGCCCGCCAACGGGCGCAATTCCTGCAGCGCCGTATCAGCGGTCTCGCCGCTGCGCGCCATATCGGTAAACTTCCTGGCCATGTCAGCGATTTCTGCATCGCTATGGCCGATCACAGCCTCCGCCATCAGATCGGCCGAGGCGATCGAAATCGCACAGCCGCGTCCCTCGAACCCCAGCGCCGCCACCGTGTCACCGTCATGGCGCACAAATACCTGCACGCGATCGCCACACATCGGATTGTCACCCTTCGCGTCGGCATCGAACACCTCCAGGCGCCGCCCGTGCCGCGGCTTGCGGCCACGGTCGAGAATAACGTCCTGGTAGAGATCGCGGAGTTCTTCGAACATCATTTGAAGAATGTTCGAACACGATCGAGCGTGTCGGCCAGAACATCGATCTCGCCCATCGTCGTATAGATTCCGAAACTGGCGCGCGCCGTGCTGTCCACGCCCATCCGCTGCATCAACGGCTGCGCACAGTGATGTCCAGCCCGCACCGCGATGCCCTGGCGATCGAGCAAGGTGGCAACGTCATGCGCATGCGCACCTTCAAGCGTGAACGACACAACACCTCCGCGATCCTGCGGATGACCCATGACAGTCAGTCCCTCGATCCTCGAAAGTCGCGCCAGAGCATGTTCGGTCAGCGCCGCCTCGTGCGCCGAAATCGCATCGTAGCCCACGCTCTCGACATACTTGATGGCAGCGTTCAAGCCGATGCCCTCGATGATCGCCGGCGTCCCCGCCTCGAACTTGTGCGGCACCTCGGCCCAGGTGCTGTGCTGGTAGGTCACGGTGGAGATCATGTCCCCCCCGCCCATCACAGGCGGCATCTGCTCCAGCAATTCCGCCTTTGCATACAGCACGCCAATGCCCGTCGGGCCGTACAGCTTGTGGCCGGTCCAGGCGAAGAAATCGACATCCAGCGCCTGCACGTCGATGCGGCGATGCACGATGGATTGCGAACCATCCAGCATCACCCGCGCCCCGTTGCGATGTGCAATCTCGATGATGCGCTCCGCAGGCGTGTAAGTGCCGAGCACGTTGGACATGTGAGTGATCGAAACCAGCCCCACCTTGCCATCCGCCAGCATCGCCTCGTAAGCGAGCATATCCAGTTCGCCCGCATCGGTGATGGGTGCCACGCGCAGTTCCACACCGGTGGCATCGCGCAGCATCTGCCACGGCACGATGTTGGCGTGATGCTCCATCTCGGAAATGACAACCGCCTGTCCTGGCTTCAGTATCGACCGCCCATAGCTGAGCGCCACGAGATTAAAAGCCTCGGTGCTGTTGCGGGTGAACACGATGTTCCGGCGATCCGGCGCGTTCATCAGCCGTGCGACGGAATCACGGGTTTCCTCATATGCCTCCGTCGTGCGCTCGCTCATCCAATGCAGGCCGCGATGGATGTTGGCGTATTGATGCTCCATTGCACCCACCATCGCATCGATCACCGCACGCGGTTTTTGCGCCGACGCGGCGCTGTCGAGAAACACCAGATCCTTGCCGCGGATTTTCTCCGCCAGAATCGGAAAATCAGCGCGGATGCGTGTCACATCCAGGCCCAGTTTACTGATCGCGTTCATGCCGCCTGTCTTTCCCACCAACCCTCGATCGCCAATTCCATCGCAGCTCTGGTCGCCTCATGCTTGATCGGGTCAAGCGCTTCGGCCAGGAAGGCGCGCACCAGAATCATGCGGGCCTCCTCGGCCGGCACGCCGCGGCTGCGCATGTAGAACAACTGCTCGGCGTCTAGTTCACCCACCGTGGCGCCATGGCTGCACTTCACGTCATCGGCATAGATTTCAAGCTGCGGCTTGCTGTCCATTTCGGCATCCGGGCTTAGCAAAAGCGCCTGGTTCATCTGGTAGCCATCGGTCTTCTGCGCGTCCCGGGCCACTTCGATCTTGCCCTGGAACACACCGCGCGACTTGCCCGTCAGCACTGTCTTCACCGTCTGGCGGGATGCGCAATTCGGCGCGTCATGGCCAATGATCGTGGTGAAGTCAGCATGCTGGTTGCCGCCCAGCAACTGCGCGGAATTCAGATGCACGATTGCGTCTAGACCGGTCAGCCTTGCATGGATCTCGGTCCGCGCCAGCCGGCCGCCAAGCGTCAGCGTGAAGCTGTCATAGGTGCCGTTGGTGGCGATGTCGGCATAGATCGTGGACAGCACGAAGGCGGCGCGGCTTTCGTCCTGGATGCGAAGATGCGTCAGCGCCGCACCATCGGCCACCGTCACCGATGTCACGGGGTTGTGCAGATACGTCCCCTCACCCACCGCAATCTCCACCAGCGTCAGCTTCGCTCCCTTGGCCAGGCTCACGGTATGGCGCGGATGAAATGCCACAGCGCGGCCATTCAAATCGGTGCCCAGGCTGATCAGGACAAGTGTGTTGGCATCCACACCGGCGGCGATGCTTATCTCAGCGCCATCCTCTGAAAGCATGGTGTTCAGCGCCACCAGCTTTTCCGTCTCCGGATGCGCCTGCGTGCCGAAGGACGGCCCTCCCACCCGCACCGCAGCCAAAGCCGGCGCATCGGACAGATCGTCACGAAACCGCCCATCCACGAAAACCAGTCGCGGCGCTCCAATGGCGGGCACGCGAGCCAGCAGAGCAGCACAGTCAGCAACCGGCGTCAGCGGCTCGTTGAATTCCACCTCGGCCAACGGCCTCAGGCTGGTGTAGCGCCAAGCCTCCTCACGCGGGCCGGGAAGCCCGGATTTCCGTAAAAGTTCGGCAGCAGCCTCGCGCACCGTGGAATCACCCGGCAGCCGCGCGCGCAATCCCTCGAACCGCGCCAGAAAAATCTGCGCGGACGCCTGCAGCGCGGTGGACTTGACGGCGGCGCTCATGTCGCCTCAGCGACAATGGCGGCATAGCCGTTGGCTTCCAGCTCATGCGCCAGTTCCGGCCCACCGGAACGGATGATCCGCCCAGCCGACAGCACATGCACCCGATCCGGCACGATATAGTCGAGCAGACGCTGATAATGGGTGATGACCAACGCTGAGAAATCAGGCCCGCGCTGGGTGTTCACACCCTCGGCCACAATCTTCAGCGCATCGATATCAAGCCCGCTGTCGGTCTCGTCCAGAATGGCAATTCGCGGCTTCAGCAACGCCATCTGCAACACCTCGTTGCGCTTCTTCTCGCCGCCGGAAAACCCGACATTGACGTTGCGCTTGAGCATATCGTCAGGCATCGACAGCCGCTTCATCGCGGCGCGCGCGAATTTCAGGAATTCCGGCGCCGCCATCTCCGCCTCGCCGCGCGCCCGGCGCTGGGCGTTCAACGCAGTGCGAAGGAAGTTCGCGTTGCCCACGCCGGGCAGCTCCACCGGATACTGAAACGCCAGGAACACGCCAAGTGAGGCACGCGCCTCAGGGTCCATCTCCAGCAGGTCCTTGCCGTCAAACGATGCAGAGCCAGCCGTCGCCTCATAGCCCGGACGTCCAGACAGAACATACGACAACGTGGACTTGCCA
Organism: Acetobacterales bacterium; assembly: GCA_038229175.1. GTDB lineage: Bacteria > Pseudomonadota > Alphaproteobacteria > Acetobacterales > Acetobacteraceae > CAIQQQ01. The sequence continues at coordinate 3,541 of JBBROR010000149.1, forward strand.
GACCCGTTCGGCCCCATGATGGCGTGAACCTCGCCGGTCGGCACAACAAGGTCGATCCCACGCAGGATCTGCTTCTCGCCGACGGAGGCCTCAAGCCCTTTGATCTCAAGCATGCTATCTACCTTTTTAACCAACCGAGCCTTCGAGGCTCACAGCGAGAAGCTTCTGGGCTTCCACGGCAAACTCCATCGGCAATTCCTTCAAGACCTCGCGGCAGAAGCCGTTCACAATCATGCCCACCGCATCTTCCTGGCTCAGCCCGCGAGACCGGCAATAGAAAAGCTGGTCGTCGCTGATCTTGCTGGTGGTGGCTTCATGTTCCAGCTTCGCAGACGGGTTGCGCGCCTCGATATACGGCACCGTGTGGGCACCGCATTTATCGCCGATCAGCAGGCTGTCGCACTGCGTGAAGTTGCGTGCGTTGTCCGCCTTCGGCAGCACCTTCACCAGGCCGCGATAGGTGTTGTTCGAACGCCCCGCGCTGATGCCCTTTGAGATGATCGTGCTGCGGGTGTTCTTGCCGATATGGATCATCTTGGTGCCGGTATCGGCCTGCTGCATGTTGGTCGTCACAGCCACCGAGTAGAACTCACCCACGCTGTCATCGCCCTGCAGGATGCAGCTCGGATACTTCCAGGTGATGGCCGAGCCGGTCTCCACCTGCGTCCAGCTGATCTTGCTGCGCGCCCCACGGCAGGCACCGCGCTTTGTCACGAAGTTGTATATCCCGCCCTTGCCGTTGACATCGCCAGGATACCAGTTCTGGACCGTGGAATACTTGATGGTGGCATCGTCCATCGCCACCAGCTCCACCACTGCCGCGTGCAGCTGGTTTTCATCGCGCTGCGGCGCCGTGCAACCTTCCAGATACGACACGTGACCACCGTCTTCCACGATGATCAGCGTCCGCTCGAACTGCCCGGTATTGCGGGCATTGATGCGGAAATAGGTGGACAGCTCCATCGGGCAGCGCACGCCCTTGGGAATGAACACGAAACTGCCATCGGTGAACACGGCCGAGTTCAGCGCCGCAAAATAATTGTCACCCGCTGGAATGACTGAACCCAGGTATTTCCGCACCAGCTCCGGGTGCTCCAGCACCGCCTCGGAGATCGGGCAGAAGATCACACCTGATTTTGCAAGTGTGGACCGAAACGTCGTGGCAACCGACACACTGTCAAACACCGCATCGATGGCGACCGGCAGCCGCTCGCCTTCCTCCGGCTCCACGCCAGCAAGTATGGCGCGCTCCTTCAGGGGAATGCCCAGTTTCTCATACATCGCAAGCAGCTCAGGATCGACCTCGTCCAGGCTCTTGGGCCCCGGCTTCTTTTTCGGCGCCGCATAGTAATGCAGGTCCTGGTAGTCGATCGGTTCATGATGAACCATCGCCCAATTCGGCTCCTCCATCTTCAGCCATGCCGCATAGGCTTTCAGGCGCCATTCAAGAAGCCAGCCCGGCTCGTTCTTGCGAGCCGAGATCAGACGGATAATGTCTTCGTTCAGGCCCTTGGGGGCCATATCCATCTCGATATCGGTGGAAAAGCCCCATTTGTAGCCGCCCTCTGTGACAGAGGCGACGGCATCGAGGGTTTCGACGACTGCGGTCATTTCGCGGTCCTATTCGGCAGGAGTAAAGGTGGACACCGAGAGCGGCAAAGCCGCGTCGCGCATGTCCGCCAAGGTGATGGACATCAGGGATTGCCTGATGGCGTCGTTCACAAGATCCCAGCGGCCGTTGACGGCGCACACGCCGCGCACCTCACATCCGCCCAGCGCACCATCCACACACGCGGTGAGCGCTATGGGTCCGTCGATGGCGGCGATCACGTCGGCCACCGAAATGGTCTCCAGCGGGCGGATCAGCCGGTAGCCGCCCCGTGCGCCGCGCTGCGAGAGCACCAGGCCCGCGGCACTCAGCGCCTTCAGCACCTTGGCCACGGTGGGCTCCGGCACGCAGGTGGCAGCAGCGATCGACGGCGAAGTCTGGATCGATGCCTCGCTGGCCGGCTCGGCTGATAGCCGCACCAGCACCACAACGGCGTAATCGGTCAGTTTGGATACCCGGAGCATGACGGTTTAATCCTAATCGGACCCGCTCGGTCCTGATTAGAGGAATTGGTCCATCGGGTCCCCTACGTCAAGGCGGGGCAGGGCTTTAATGCACCGCGAATGTCAGGCATTCCTGGGTTGGGCAACGCCAGATTGCTGACGTTTGCCGCGCAATGGCCAAAAATCGAATGGGAGTTGAACATGCTCAAAGGCAAGGTTGCGGTCGTGACAGGCGCCGGTGGCGGGATCGGGCGAGAAATCGCAGTGGCCATGGCGGTGGCCGGCGCCCGCGTGGTGATCAACGATATCGGCGCCTCGCTGTCCGGCGAGGGCCTGTCCGCCAGCCCCGCGGAACAGACAAGGCAGATCATCGAGCAGCGCGGCGGCGAGGCGGCCATCAGCACCGACAGCGTGTCCGAATGGACCTCCGCCCAGCGCATCATCCAGACCGCGATGGACGCATTCGGACGTATCGACATCGTGGTCAACAACGCCGGCATTCTCCGAGATGTGATCTTTCACAAGATGACGCCGGAGGATTGGCTGTCCGTCATCAACGTGCACCTGAACGGCAGCTTCTTCGTCAGCCGCGCCGCCGCCGAGCATTTCCGCGCCCAGTCCAGCGGCGCCTTCATCCACATGACCAGCACATCCGGCCTCGTCGGCAATTTCGGCCAGGCCAACTACTCCGCCGCCAAGCTTGGCATCACTGCTTTGTCCAAATCCATCGCGCTGGACATGGCGCGCTACAACGTCCGCTCCAACTGCATCGCCCCTTTCGCCTGGAGCCGCATGACCAGCTCGATCCCGGCCGAAACCGAGGCGCAGAAGGCCCGCGTCGCCAAACTCCAGCAGATGACCCCCGATAAGAACGCCTCGCTCGCGGTCTATCTCGCCTCCGACGCGGCATCGGATGTGTCCGGCCAGATCTTCGCCAGCCGCTACAACGAGATCTTCCTCATGAGCCAAAGCCGCCCGCTGCGCAGCGTGCATCGTAGCGAGGGCTGGACACCGGAACTGATCGCCGAACACGGGGCACCCGCTTTGCGCGCCTCCATGCTGCCTTTGGATCGCAGCCAGGACGTTTTCAGCTGGGACCCTGTCTGAACCCACGCAGACCTGATGCCGGGCATTCCGGCATCAGGTCTGGCTGACGCTATTCGCCCGGATCGATCCGCGCACCCGGGGTAGAGAAGGCGATGTCGGCCGGCTTTTGGATGGTGTTCAGTAGCGCGGCGGCGCCTATGCCACTCGCAACCATCACCACAACCGCTAGAAGAAACATACGCATGATGCTGGCTTTCTATTCTGCCGGGTGCTGGATGGGCTTGGCAATCCTGGCCATTTCCTCTTCCACCCACAGGCTATGATGCTCCTTGGCCCATTTCAGATCGACCTCGCCGGTATTCATGGCATCGATGGCGCCCTCCATACCAATCGATCCGATGTAGATGTGGCCGAGCATGGCTGCGATCATCAGCAACGCGATCCCGCCGTGCAGCACCTGCGCCAGTTGCATACCTGTGATCCCAGTAACGTAGAACGGGAACATCAAGGCAAGACCGGTCACGGCAAGTCCGCCACCACCGAGCACCACGATCCAGAAGACCACCTTTTGGCCACCGTTGAATTTTTCGGCCGGCGGGTGCCGATGGCCCACGAAGCCGCCGCCCTGTTTGAACCACTCCACGTCGATGCGGTTGGGAATGTTCTGACGCAGCCAAACCAGAAACATCAGGATCACGCCGGCGATGAACGGGAAGGCCAGGAAGTTGTGTGAGAATTTCAGCCATTCCGACAACGTGGTGAACGCGCCGTTGCCGATCAGCGGCAGCACCACCAGGCGACCGGCGACCATATTGAGGCCTGAAATCGCCAGGATGCACCACGATGCGGCGGTCACCCAATGCATGAAGCGCTCGAACGAGCCGAAGCGCAGCAGGGTCGCCACGCCTCGGCCCCCCTCGATGCGGATGCGGCCACGGAAGATCAAAAACAGCGTGAGCAGGCCGAGCATGCCCAGCACGCAGGCAGCGGTAATCCACAGCAGTGCACCGCGCCGATAGTCACGCCAAACGCGGCCATCCGGCTGAATCAGCGTGGCGGCGCGCTCGTCAGGAAGGGTGATATTGCCTTGCAAGTTGCGAAACTTGGCCAGCAGGTCCTGCTCGCGCACTTCCACCTTGTCGGGATTGAACCCTTGGGTCGGCGCACCCTCGCGCACCGCCGAGCCCTGCGCCGATGGCCCGCCAGTGGCAGGCTGCGCAATCGCTGACGCGGCGGCAACACTGAATAAAGCTGCCGCCAGGAAGCCGATCAACCGATTCAGCCTGAACAAATCCCGCTTAAACATTAACCGTCTCCTGATAGGCGGTCTGCCAACCCCAGGACCCCGAGTTATACCCTCGTTTCAGAACACGCTCGCGATAGATGCGCGCAATGATCTCACCGTCGCCTGCCAGCAAGGACTTCGTCGAGCACATCTCGGCACATAGCGGCAGCTTGCCCTCGGCCATCCGGTTCGCACCGTATTTGGCGAATTCTGCGGCGGACCCGTCCGCACCC
>JBBROR010000150.1:0-8139 GCA_038229175.1 Acetobacterales bacterium
CTTCCTGATGGAGGAATCAGGCTCCGAAGGTGCGGACAACTGGGCCTGGCGCTGGGTGATCGACCCGCTCGACGGCACCACCAACTTCCTGCACGGCATCCCGCACTGGGCCATCAGCATCGGCCTGGAACGCCGGCTGCAGGACGGCACCACCGAAGTAGCGGCCGGCCTGGTCTATAATCCGGCCGCGGCCGAGATGTTCTGGGCCGAGAAGGGCATCGGCGCCTATCTGAACGAGCGTCGGCTGCGGGTGTCCGCACGTCGCCAGTTGAACGAGGCGCTTTTCGCCACCGGCATTCCGTTCGCCGCCGTGACACCTGCCAACCGGCTCGCCTTCGCCCGCACCTTGGGCACGCTGATGCCGCAGGTGGCCGGCATCCGCCGCTTTGGCGCCGCCGCGCTCGACCTCGCCTGGGTGGCCGCCGGCCGCTACGACGGCTTCTGGGAACTTGGCCTGAAACCGTGGGACATCAGCTCCGGCCTGCTCATCGTGCGCGAGGCCGGCGGCTACGCCACCGATCCGCATGGGCTCGACCCGCGCGAGACCGGAAATGTGGTGGCCGCCAACCCCACCATGCACCCGTTGCTGACGGCAGCGGTACAAGATGGGATGGCTGCAAGTGGCCGGCCGATGCCCTGACTTGATCGGCAGGACGCACCGGCTGTTATCCATAGGCGCTTTTCCCTTCCCCGTTCATTGAGCCGGTCTTGGGTTCAAGCTAGAGTTTTGCACATGCGAACACGGATTTTTCTCCTGGCCCTCCTGCTGTCGAGCACCTCGGCCCTGGCACAGGTGACGGTGGACCCTCGCGCGCTCGATACTCTGCAGCCCGCCAGGCCGGCACCAGCCAAGCCAGCAACACCGCCAGCGACACCGCCGGCCAACCCGCGCCCGGCACCGGCAAAACCCGCCGTCGCGCCAGCACGGCCCGCGCCAACACCGTCGCAGCCCGCTCCCAGCGCCGGTGTCACCGTGCGACCGAATGCGGGAACGGCGGGCCAGCTGAGCGTGCCAGCCGCGCCGCCGACAGGCGTGAACATTCCGCCGCCCATCGTGGTACCCACCCGCCCCGCACCCGCGCCGGCGCCACCCACCATCAGCGCCGACAGCCCCAGCACCACCAGCCCGCTCACCGGCGGCCTGCGCGTGCTGTTCGGCAACGGCCGCGCCGACATCAACCCGGCTGTCGACACCGCCATTCGTGGCCTGACCCGTGGCACCGGGCCGGTGGCGCCGGATGCCACCAGCTACACCGTGACAACCTACGCCGCCGGCACGCCGGAAGACCCCTCAACCCCGCGCCGGCTGTCGCTGTCGCGCGCGTTGACGGTGCGCAGCGTGCTGATCAGCCAGGGCGTTGCGTCGGTGCGCATCTTCGTCAAGGCGCTCGGGCCGGCGTCGGCAGGATTTGCAGATGGGCCACCCGATCGCGCCGATATCGTGATCGGGCTGAACCCGATCCCGGCGGCTGGCGCCCCGGCCCCGAATACACGCTCCACTCCGACGGCCGCCACACCCGCCAAGCCACGCTGACCACGTCCCTCCCCGGCTCCAAGTCCAAGGCACCAAGGCATGACGCGCCCGAATAGCTACCTGATCCGGATGCTGGTGTTCATGGCCGCCGTCGTGGTGGTGGCGGGCCTGCTGTCCGGTTCGCTTCTCACCGCGTTTTCCGCCAATCCGCTGCTGAACGCGCTGATCGTGCTGGTGCTGCTGATCGGCTGTGCCTGGAACATCTATCAGGTGATGCGGCTGTCGCCCGAGGTGAACTGGCTGGAAACCTTCCAGCGCAGCCGCACGCGGCTTGTGGGTGTAAGCCCCCCCAAGCTGCTGGCGCCGATGGCCAGCATGCTCTCTGCCCGCACCGTCAAGGCCCGCGACGGCACCAGCACCGACCGGTTTACGCTCTCCGCCCCCGCCATGCGCAGCCTGCTCGACAGCATCGCCAGCCGGCTCGACGAATCGCGCGAGTTGTCACGGTATATGACGGGCCTGCTGATCTTTCTCGGCCTGCTCGGCACGTTCTGGGGGCTGCTGCTCACGGTGTCCTCGGTGGGCGACGTCATCAACGGCATGTCGGTCGGCTCCGGCGACATCAACGCGCTGTTCGACCAGTTGAAATCTGGCCTGTCCAAGCCGCTGAAGGGCATGGGCACGGCGTTTTCGTCTTCCATGCTCGGGCTTGCCGGTGCGTTGGTGCTGGGCTTCCTCGATCTCACCGCAGGCCAGGCGCAGAACCGCTTCTTCAACGAGTTGGAGGAATGGCTGGCCGGCATCACGCGGCTGTCATCGGGCGCGCTCGGCGGTGAAGGCGAAGGCTCGGTGCCGGCCTACGTGCAGGCGCTGCTGGAACAGACCGCGGAGAACATGGAAAATCTCCAATCCATCCTGGCGCGTGGCGAAGACGGACGCAGAGAGTCCAACCAGACCATCCTGGCGCTGACCGAACGGATCGGCACCTTGTCAGACAGCATGCGCGCCAACCAGCAGGTGATGCTGCGCATGGCCGAGGGCCAGCAGGCGCTGGTGCCCACCCTGCAACGCCTGGCCGAACCGCGCGACGCCGCGGGCGACGATGTGGCCCGCGCGCATCTGCGCAACATCGAGCTGTATGCGCAAAAGCTGTTGGGCGAAATGGAAAAGGGCCGCGCCCAGTCCACCAGCGAAATACGCAATGAAATCAAAATTTTGACGCGCACCATCGCCGCCATCTCCGAAGACCAGTCGAGGAGTTAGACGATGGCCCTTCGCCGCCGCGGCAATCAAACCGAAGGATTGAACGCCTGGCCTGGCTATGTCGATGCGTTGTCGACCCTGCTGATGGTCATCATCTTCGTGTTGCTGGTGTTCGTCTTGGCCCAGGCCTTCCTGTCGGTGGCACTCTCCGGCCGCGATCGCGCGCTCGACCGGTTGGGCCGCCAGATGGCCGAGATTTCCGACCTCCTTTCGCTCGAACGCGGCCGTACGTCCGAGCTGCAACTCAGCATTGCCGGCCTGAACCGCGACCTCAGCCTTTCCAGGGCGAAGTCAGACACGCTCAGCCAGCAGCTGTCCGGCGCCGGCCGCGACCAGGCCCGTTTCGCCGCCGAGCGGGACGCGCTGCGCACCGAGCGGGACCGGCTGTTCGCCCGCCTGTCCGACGCCGACCTGCAATCCCGCTCGGCGCAATCCCGCAACGAGGCCTTGCAGCTGCAACTGGCCGAGATCGCCAGGCGCGGTGACTCCGCCAGCCAGGCCTCCGCCGTCAACGCAACGCAGGCGGCCGCAAACGCTGCCGAGGCGAGCGCCAACGCCGCAGCGGCCGCGCGCAACCTGGCACAGTTCAATGCCACCGCCGCCCAACTGGCCGACGCGCGCCGCACATTGGCTGACACCCAGGCGATGGTGGCCGAGATGAAGAAGGCCGCCGCCGAGACTGACCGCGTGGTGCAGGCCGACCGTGTCACCATGCAGGTCCGGCTGTCCGACATCGCCAAACTCACCGACCAGCTACGCGCGCTGACCGCCCTGCGCGACGAATTGGAGCGCCAGGCCCAGGACGCCGCCTTCCGCGCCACGACCGAGGCCGAACGGGCGCGGGCCACCACGCTGCAACTCAACGACGAGAAGCGCCTGGGCGAATCGGCCCGTGCCCAGGTGGCCCTGCTCAACCAGCAGCTCGACCAGCTGCGCCTGCAGATGGCCGGCGTGGCCCGCGCTTTGGACGCCTCCGAGGCCCAGACGCGAGACAAGGACGCACAGATTGCCAATCTCGGCAGCCGCCTGAACGCCGCATTGGCACAGAAGGTGGAGGAGCTGCAACGTTACCGCAGCGATTTCTTTGGCCGCCTGCGCGAAGTACTCGCCAACCGGCCAGGCATCACCGTCGTCGGAGACCGCTTCGTATTCCAGAGCGAGGTGCTGTTCCCGGTAGGTTCGGCCGATCTGTCCCAGGCCGGCTCTGACCAGATGCGCGCCCTGGCGACCACGCTGAAGGAACTCTCCAAGGAAATCCCGCCCGAGGTGAACTGGCTGCTGCGGGTGGATGGCCACGCCGACCGCCAGCCCGTCACCGGCCGCTTCACCTCGAACTGGGAGCTGTCGGCCAGCCGCGCCATCACCGTGGTCAAGCTGCTGGTGGCCGAGGGCATCCCCGCCAACCGCCTTGCCGCCACAGGGTTCGGGGAATTCCAGCCGCTGGATAACAACGACACACCCGACAGCTTCGCCCGCAACCGCCGCATCGAGCTGCGCCTGACGGATCGATGATGCCGCGTCGATGCCGACGACCCACGCCACCAACGCCACCAACGCCGGCCGGCGTTAACAACGACTCTTGCCAGATCGTATCTCCCGGTGCGCCTGCCGAATAACATGTCGCCGGGGGGGCCAAGATGCCCATGATGATCGCCATCAGCGGACTGGACAGCCGCAAGGAGACGGTGGCCGAAACCTATACGGCACTGCTCGATCACGGCGTGGGCTTCATCACCGTCGACAGCCCCGGCACCGGCCGTGCGCCGGGAAAGGTGGCACCGAAATCCGAGCGAATGTTCTTCGCCGTCGATGGTGGCCGAGGGTCTGCTGGGCAAGCCAACGGCGCCAATGCTGGTGGTGACCGGTGTGAAGGGTAACCCGGTTCCGATATCGGATATCGAGTTGCTAATCCGCCGCGGCGACGTCCCGAAGGATGCCTGGATCAATCCCGGCGGCGGCCATCTTGGCCGCGAAGCACGCGGCTGGACCAACCCGGTGATCTCCTCTAGTGGTCCGAACCTGACACTTGGTCCCCGACTAGTCAGGTGATTCGGCCCACCAAACAAGGAGTAGTGGTAGGAAGCTGACGGTTTTTTCCGTCAGATTACTTCCACTGGGGTCAGCATGCCGTGCGAGCTGTGGTTGCTCAATCCCGCATCGTGACTCAGCGGTAATACGTCGCGAACACCAGCCCTGGCAGAACGACCAAAGCGGAGGAGGCGGCCAGCACCGTTACCGCCTCCGCCAACAAACGTATCCCACGCGAGCCGCCAAGCGCCGGCAAGGCGCAGGGCAGAAAAGCCAGAACCGGCAGCAGATAGCGCCCCTGCGTTCCGATCACGGCCACCGCACCGACCGGCGTCCAACTGACATACTGGCTCAAGATCACCAGCCAGACGGCGCCACACAAGGCGACGCCAGCGATCAATCCCGACCAGAATTGCCCCTTCTTGCCACGCCCCAGCACGCAGCCAAGCGTCGCCACCGGAAGCACCAGCGACCACATCCGATAGACCCAGTCCGGCAGCGGAAGATTGAGCTGCACCAGAACGCCGATCATTTCGCGAGCCAGATTGGCGCCTTCGCAAACCAGCAACTCCCACGGAAGACGCAGTACCAACCAGGGATCGACCAACAGAACGCCGACCTGTGCGCGCCGATCGAGCGTGGTGAACATCGCAGATGGATCACCGTGCCAGAGCGGTCCGGGCCGATAAGCCTCCCCCGCCAGGAAATTCGTCGCCACCAGCGATGTCGCTGCCAGGAACCAGACCAGTCCTGGCAACAACGCGACCGCAAGCGCCGCGACCCGCATTGCTGGCCTCGTCCCGTCGCGTGCCACCAGCAACAGCGCGAGCGGCGCATAGGCCGGCTTGGCGGCGATGAGGATCGCAAGCGCCAAAGCTGCGACCAGCCTCGCCCGAACCCCCTCACGCAGCAAAAGTCCGCTTGCCAACACGGACAGCGCAATCAGCATGCCGTCCATGTTGAACGAGGCCGCAAGCGAAAGGCTCATCGGTAAGGCCAGCGTGGCGAGCAGCAGGGCGTGGCCGCGCGGCGCAAGCCACAGCCCGGCGGCGGCGATCAGTGCACATCCCAGCGCCGACACTACCCGACCGATCCGGATCGCGTCATAAGGGCCGAAGCCCAGGCTCTTCCCTAGCTGCAGCCCGGCCGCCCCCGCCAAATAGGGCAGCGGCATATAGGGCGCGGTGTTGGCCACCATCATCGGCGTGCTGTGCCCATCCCACGCAATGGCGCGCTGTTGCGCAATCAACGCCGGTATCAGGCTGCGGTCCGCCATCGCGACGTTCGGCGCGAAAACGAAGGCCGCACGCAGCAACGACCAGTCGGCCGAAATTCCCGCCTGCGGCGCTGGCTGACCGCTCGCATCCACCCCAGCAAGGCGCCGTCCCATTAATTCACCATGGCGGAGGCTGTCAGCGCGCACGATGCCCGTCCACTCGTCCGGCGCCTCGTTCGGCGGCATCCACAGCGAGAGGAACAGCAGGCAGGGCAGTGCGATCGCCATATACAACAACACCCAGGCAAATCCGACCGAACGACCTGCATGGCGCTTGGTTTTCACGGCAACAGAAACCTCTGTTGGCGATTCGACATTCAAAACATGTTGCGGTCCCACCACTTTGTCATCTTTCGTCGCGTCCATCGGGAATTGCGGTATGTCTGAGGCATTCTGCCCGCTGTAACCACAAGGAATTCAACGTGCTTCTTAGGGTCGGCTACGACATCACCTATGGCTGTCCGCAGCCAACTCCCATGGTTCTCATGCTGAATGTGCATTATTCCAGGGTGTCCGATCTTGTGCTGCCTGACCATCTTCACGTGACGCCCTCGGTGCCAGTCCAAGTTTATCGCGACATGTTCGGCAACTGGTGCTCGCGCATCATGGCCCCCGCCGGCCTCACACGGCTACGCGCCGAGGGGCGCATCGTGGACGCTGGCCTGCCAGACCCCACCTCTCCGTTCGTCCGCCAGATCGATGTAGAGCAACTTCCGGACGACGCATTGATCTTCCTGCTCGGCAGCCGCTTTTGCGAGACCGACCGCCTGCTGCCGCTGGCCTGGCAACTGTTTGACAGCGCACCACAGGGCTGGTGGCGGGTGCAGGCGATCTGCGATTTCGTGCATCGACATATCAAGTTCGGCTATGAACACGCCCGGCCCACTAAAACCGCGTGGGAGGCCTGGAACGAAGGCCAGGGCGTGTGCCGGGACTTCGCGCATCTAGCCGTGACATTGTGCCGCTGCATGAACATCCCGGCGCGCTATTGCACCGGCTATATCAGCGATATCAACATGCCGCCGCCCTACGGCCCAATGGATTTCGCGGCCTGGTTCGAGGTTTATCTCGACGGCGGCTGGCACATGTTCGACGCCCGCAACAACAAACCGATGTATGGCCGTGTGTTGATGGCCCGCGGCCGCGACGCCGCTGATGTGGCGATGATCACCAATTTCGGCCCATGCACGCTCGAGAATTTCACCGTCATCTGCGACGAAGCCATATCTTAGGAAGCCCGCGCGAGGGCGGCGCGCGTCTGACGCATGCATTCATCTCTGGCAAACAGCCACGCCGCACGCTAGACACTGCGGGTGAACGCGGCGCCCCGTTCGTGGCCCCGCCCTCCCAACAACAAATCATCCTATCTTTCGCCCGGCCCCTGCCGCTGCGACACGCGCGCCCTGGTGGCGCAGACGACCATGCGCTGGAGGCGCAGACCGAGTATGAGCCATATCACGCCCACCGCCGCCACATTCTCCGAGCTGGCGCTGCACCCCAAGCTGCTCGAAGCCCTGTCCGCCCAGGGCTACACTTCGCCCACGCCCATCCAGGCGCAGGCCATCCCCCTTCTTCTTACGGGCCGCGACCTGCTCGGCCTCGCCCAGACCGGCACCGGCAAGACGGCCGCCTTCCTGCTTCCGATCCTGCATCGCCTCGCCGCCCACCGGAAGCCGGCCCAGCCGCGCTGTGCCAACGTGCTGATCCTGGCACCCACGCGTGAACTCGCCTCGCAGATCGACCAGAGCATCGCCGCCTACGGCCACGGCCTGGGCATGAGCCACACCGTGGTATTCGGCGGCGTCAGCCAGATGCATCAGGTCAAGGCGATGTCGCGCGGCGTCGATTTCCTCGTCGCCACCCCGGGCCGCCTGCTCGACCTCATCAGCCAGCACCATATCGATCTCGGCAACACCCATGTGCTGGTGCTCGACGAAGCCGACCAGATGCTGGACATGGGCTTCGTGAAGCCGATCCGTCAGGCCGTGGCAATGATGCCGGTCGAACGCCAGACCCTGCTGTTCTCCGCCACCATGCCGCCGGCCATCGCCTCGCTCGCCGCCAGCCTGCTGCGCAATCCCGTCCGCGTTGAAGTGAC
>JBBROR010000151.1:0-8117 GCA_038229175.1 Acetobacterales bacterium
GAGGGTGGTGGCCAATTCTTCGAAGCGGTGGCGATGCTGCTGGTATTCATCTTGCTCGGCCATTGGCTGGAGATGCGTGCGCGCTCAGGGGCGTCGTCGGCGATCAAGGCGTTGATGAATCTTACTCCGGCAAAAGCCTCGGTATTTCGCAACGGGGCCGAGGTCGAGGTTCCAACGGCGGAGGTGGTGGCAGGCGAGATCGTGGTGATGCGGCCGGGCGAAAAAATACCGGTCGACGGCACGGTCGAGACTGGCACTTCGCTGGTCGACGAGTCTATGCTTACCGGAGAGTCGATGCCGGTTCAAAAGGGACCAGGTGCCACGGTGATCGGCGCCAGTATCAACAAAAGTGGCAGCTTCCGGTATAAGTCAACCAAGGTTGGTGCGGACTCCGCACTGGCGCAGATCGTGAAGTTGGTCCAGGAGGCGCAGAACTCCAAGGCACCTGCGCAGCTGCTGGCAGACAAGGCAGCACAATGGTTGGTGATTGCGGCGATCGCGATTGGGCTCATCACCTTTGCCGTGTGGTTCTGGGTGCTTGGGCAACCACTTTTGTTGGCCACGACACTGACCATTACGGTGTTCGTGATCGCTTGCCCCGATGCGTTGGGCTTGGCGACGCCCATGTCAGTGATGGTGAGTACCACCCTGGGGGCTACGAACGGCATCCTGTTCAAGAATGCCGCAGCACTGGAAGATGCCACCAGGCTCACGGTCATCGTCTTTGACAAGACCGGCACGCTGACGGAGGGCCAACCGGAGGTGGTGGAGATAGTGACGGCCGAAGGCGTGACCGACGACGCGTTGCTGGCTGCCGCAGCTTCGGTCGAGCAGGGTTCCGACCATCCGCTGGCCAGGGCCATCCTGCGTCGTGCGGCAAAGCTCAGCATCGAGACGCCAACAGAATTCGAAACTCTCGATGGCATGGGCGCGCGCGCGCAAACCGGCGATGGCACCGTGTTTCTCGGCAACCGGCTGTTGATGGACACACAAAAGGTGCTGCTCGGTCGGCTGGAGCCGGAAGCCGCCCGCATGCAGGCCGATGGGCGCACGGTGGTTCATGTGTCGAAGGGCGGTCGCATGATCGGTCTCATCGCCATTGCCGATGCCATCCGGCCGACATCAAAGGCCGCGGTCGCCAAGCTTCGGGAGCGCAAGATCGAAGTGGTGATGCTCACTGGCGACAACCTGGCAACCGCCAAGCGCATTGCATCGGACCTCGGTATAGACAGCGTGCTGGCTGACGTCCTTCCGGCCCAGAAGGCGGAGAAGGTCAAGGAGCTGCAGGCCACGGGTAAAAAGGTTGGGATGGTGGGGGACGGCGTGAACGACGCGCCGGCTCTGACACAGGCAGACGTGGGGTTTGCCATCGGCGCCGGCACGGATGTGGCGATGGACAGCGCTGATATCGTCCTGATGAAGAGTGACCCGTTCGACGTTGTCGGTGCGATTGAGCTGTCCCATGCGACACTGCGGAAAATGCACCAGAATCTCTGGTGGGCGGTCGGGTACAACGCGATTGCCTTTCCGCTGGCCGCGGGTGTGCTTTATCCGTTCGTGCTGAGCCCCGAGGTCGCAGCGCTTTCGATGTCGGGCAGCACTCTCATCGTGGCGATCAATGCGCTGATGCTGAAAAGGACGAAGCTGACGGGCATCCGCCATCAGGGCGCAAAAGAGCCTCCCGTGACCGCACCTGAATCGAAACTCGCTACAGCTCGAACGATGAAGTCTTGAGGATGCCCGTGGGGATCACGATCCCTTTCAAACCGTGGTGGGCGTCGGGGTGTACAGCGCAGTGCCGTGCAAAGCCGGTATCGAACCATTCCGGCAGATCGCGCTTTGGCGGGCGACCGCATGGCTGCGCTCGCTTGCATCCTGGGAACAGACGATGACCGATGCGTCACGAAAAGGCTACCAGGAGGACCGCAGAGATATAGACGGCTACAGCGAGCTGGCGGAGCTTGCCTTGGATCTGCGGTCTTCCTGGAACCATGCGGCCGATTGCATCTGGCAGCTTCTCGATCCCATGCTTTGGGACCTGACACACAACCCATGGGTCATCTTGCAGACAGTCTCTCGGGAAAATCTTAAACGACACCTGGCCGACCCGATGTGTCGCGCCACCGTTGAGCAACTCGTAAAAGCCAGGCGGAGCGCCACGACAGCGCCATCGTGGTTCCAGGAGGCCCACCCCACATCTTCGCTGAGCGTCGCGTATTTCAGCATGGAGTTCATGTTGAGCGAGGCACTGCCGATCTACTCGGGTGGTCTGGGCAATGTCGCAGGCGACCAGCTCAAGGCGGCTGGGGATCTCGGTGTTCCCGTTGTCGGCGTCGGATTGCTCTACCAGCAGGGTTACTTCCGTCAGGTTCTCGATCCGAAAGGCGCGCAGGAGGCGCTTTATCCATATAACGATCCTGGGCAGCTGCCCATTCTGCCGCTTCGCACCAAAGATGGAGAGTGGTTGCGCCTGCAGATCGACCTCCCCGGCCATCAGATCTGGCTGCGCGTCTGGCAGGCGCAGGTCGGCCGCACGAGACTCTATCTGTTGGACAGCAATGATGCGGCGAATTTTCCGCCTTATCGTGGCATCACCAGCGAACTTTACGGCGGCGGTCCGGATCTGCGCATCCTGCAGGAGCTGGTGCTTGGAATCGGCGGCTGGCGGCTGCTCTCCATCCTCGGCGTGGAACCGGATGTGTGCCATCTCAACGAGGGCCATGCGGCGTTCGCCGTGTTGGAGCGCGCGCACTGCTTCATGATGGCAAACCACCAGGATTTCAGAACGGCATTGACAGCCACGCGCGCCGGGAACCTGTTCACCACCCACACCGCGGTGGCCGTGGGCTTCGACCGCTTCAAGCCCGATCTTATCGCGCGCCATCTCGCCTCTTACGCGCGGGATCATCTGGATATCGGGATGGAGGAGCTGCTGGCGCTTGGCCGCCAAAACCCGACGGATGCCGCTGAAGACTTCAACATGGCCTATCTGGCGATCCGCGGCTGCGGGGCGGTGAACGGCGTGAGCAAGCTGCATGGCGCGGTCAGCCGGAAACTTTTCACCCCGCTGTTTCCCCGCTGGCCGGTGGACGAAGTGCCCGTCGCACATGTGACCAACGGAGTGCATATGGCGAGTTGGGATTCGGCCGAGGCCGACGCGCTCTGGACTGGCATTTGCGGCAAGGACCGTTGGCTGATGGCGCCGGAGATATTGACGCGCAAGATCCATCAGGTGTCCGATGCGACGTTATGGGAATTTCGCAATGCGTCGCGTGCGTCGCTGGTCGACTACACACGCGCCCATCTGAGCCTTCAGCTGGCGGTTTCCGGCAAATCCGCCGCCGTCGTGGCAGGCGGAAACAAGGTCTTCGATCCTGATGTGCTCACGCTCGGCTTCGCGCGACGCTTCGCCACCTACAAACGACCGAATCTGCTTCTGCACGATCCGCAGCGTCTGATCCGTATTCTTTCGAACGCGAAATACCCTGTCCAGCTCATCATGGCCGGCAAGGCTCATCCTGCGGACAAGCCGGGCCAGGCCTTGATCCAGCAATGGTCCAGTTTCATCGACCAGCCGGGCGTTCGCGAGCGCGTTGTGTTCCTGAGCGACTACGACATGCTCATGACCGAACGTCTGGTGCAGGGTGTCGATGTCTGGCTGAATACGCCGCGCAGACCTTGGGAGGCCTGCGGCACAAGCGGCATGAAGGTGCTCGTCAACGGCGGCCTCAACCTGTCGGAGTTGGACGGCTGGTGGGCGGAGGCTTATGCACCGGACGTGGGTTGGGCGCTGGGCGATGGGTTGGACCATGGCGCGGATGCGGACCAGGATGCGCTGGACGCGAACGATGCCGAGAAACTTTACAAGACCCTCGAAAACGACGTGATCCCCCTGTTCTACAACAGAAACAATGATGGCATTCCCTGCGCCTGGGTGGGGCGCATACGGGAAAGCATGGCGCAACTCACGCCCCGTTTTTCGAGCGTCCGTGCGGTTCGCGACTATACGGAGGACTACTATCTGCCCGCCGCGGCGGCCTATCGTACCCGTGCTCGCGACAAAGGTGCGGCCGCAGTGGAGATGATCAACCAGCGGAATATTCTTGATGAAGGTTTTGACAGAATCCGCATTATGCCCCCCCGGTCGGAGACGGAAGGCGGGACACATATGTTTGAGGTTCACGTGCATCTGGATGATATCGAAGTGGATGCCATCACCATCGAACTTTATGCCGATGCCGCTGATGGTGGTATTGCCACCCGGCTTGCCATGCAACGTGGCGACAAGGCAGGCGAGGGCGGATACCTTTACAGCGCATCGGTTGTGACAGACCGTCCGGCAGCGGACTTTACGGCGCGGGCGTTGCGGTGCCGGAAAGGCTTGGCCATTCCCCTGGAAGACCCGAGGATTATGTGGCAGCGGTGATGCGAAAGACGAGCCGCGGCGCGGGTGTGCGGAGACGGTTTTTCTGAGCCTTGTCGCTCACAACACCAAGGCCGCGATAGAGCGAACAATGCGCGTAACCCACTCGTTATCTCGATGCGTTGTCCTGAGACAGCAGAACGATGGCTCAATCTGAAATATGTCCGTTTCGCAGGTCTTCTTGCTGGAATGGAAATACGATTGCGGGCTCGGGCAGATCCGCCTTCCGGTCCTTTCCGTCGAGAACAGGAATAGAGCCAGGGTGTAAATGCTTGTCAGCAACCCTGTGTTCCAGGCGACCGACGCACTGCCGGTGGCTGGGTTCAGCAGTTTCCCGAGCAAGGTCGGCAGCAGAGGAATCAGCACGCCAAATCCGATCGACACCGTGAAGGTGGCGGACATCAGCACGATCAAGATGCCGGTCGGCACGCCCGACGGTTGGACTGCGGCGTCAGGCATCAGGTTGCCCGTTCCACAAACGCTTTTCCGCTAAAGTCGTACTACGTGCCTCCGCCTTGGCTACTCCGCCAACAAGTGCACCGGAGGCTTGCATTGTCGGATCTCCTCAAAAAAAAGCGGAACAGAAGCGTCTCGGCTGCGGCATGATACTTCCAAGCCGCGGCCGATTTGCCTTAGCGATTAGATTTTATTTCAAAAGCAGCAAGCTCTTTTTCCTGAAGCTGGATGCCGCTTGTTTGCTTCAGCGGTGTGCTGAATGGCCTCTCCTACAAGGGCGTCGGCCTTTTCGGCATGATCGGCGGCTTTCTCAGGGTTGCCTGCCGCCAGTTGCCTGGCGGCCTCTTTATGATGCGTCGCTGCGCCGTCGCAGCACGATGCTGCGCTGGTATGGTGCTTGGACATTTCCGCGGCGTTTTCCATGTTCTTCTCCATTTTGTGGCGAGAGGTAGAAAGCCCGAACGATGCGGATGGGCCTCCAGGGCACATGGCCTGGATCAGCACCTTCGTCATCGTGGTGGTGGTGCGTGTGGCCTGCTTCGGCGAGACCATACGAACGCAAGGCTTGGCACGACCATCCACTGCAGCAGGGGAGACAGGCCTGTCCCGCTCCAGGGCAGCGTCGGCATCAACGGGCCATAGGCCCAGTTCTGCCTTACGATCGTGTTCACGTATTCGCTGAAGATCGTGTATCCGACAGACAAAACTACGACTGCGGCAAACACGGCTGTGAATTGCTGCTCAGGCCAGCCTGGTGATCCAACAACCACAAGCGCAAGGCTTAAGGCTACGAGTGCGATCGACAGGTCGCCCAACGTGCAGTGCAAGACAGCTGTTGCGATGTCCCGCGTCGTGCCCGTCTGCCAGATCGTATAGAGCGGCACCTGGCCCATTTCCCAGACCAGATGCCCCACGACCGAAGCAAGCAGATAGCGTCGGATTGTTGTGAGCCAATCCGAACGCCAGGATGAGTCCTGCGCGATCATTGCTGGCTGATCACATCCTCTCCATCGGGCCGTGCATCATGTCATCGGCGAGTTTCTTCTGCGCATCGGTCAAGACCGCGTAGAGTGCCTTCCCGGCAGTTGCCATGGACTTCATGCCCTCGAGATGCATCGTCATCATTTGGACCATGGCATCGGCGCGTGCGGGGGCCGTCGTCGGCATGCCAGCCTGCATCATCTTCGCCATTCCTTCACGCATACCCTTGGCATTGGTGCGCAGGGCCTCGGCAAAGGCATTCCATTGCGGCGCCTGGGCGTCGGTGATCATGAGTTCGGCCTTTATGTAGGCAATGCGCCCTTCGATGTGTTCGAACTGCATCATGCCCGGCATCATCTGGCCGCCCCGCATCATCTGCATCATCTGCATCATCGGCTGCATCTGTCCGGCGCCACCCTGCATCATCTTGCTCATGTCCATCATTGGCATGGCACCGGGTCCACCCGCGGCAGGCATCCCGGGGGTTGGCATGCCTGGGGTGGGCGCCATCGGCATGCCAGGCATGGCGGGCGTCGGTGTGGTTTGCGCATTTGCCATGGTGGCGGTTCCAAGAAGAGCAAACGTGGCAAGTGCAAGACGTGTCGAACGGAACATGTTGGTATCCTTTTTGGGGTTGATTAAACGCTGGCTGCGTAGTCGAACTCGGTCATCATCCCGGTCGCCATGTGCAGAAGGTTGTGGCAGTGAAACAGCCATCTTCCGGGATTGTCGGCGTCGAAGGCGATACTCACGCGGCCTTCGGCGGGCACTAGAACGGTGTCGCGCATGGCGCCGGCCACAGTCCGGCCGGCGAGCGACACAACCTGGAAGTGGTGGCCATGCAGGTGCATCGGGTGCGCCATCGGGGTGCGGTTCACCATTTCAACCACCACACGCTGGCCCTTGGTCACGCGGAGCGGCGTGTGATTGGCCCAGGTTTGGCCATTGATGCTCCAGACATACGGCATCATCGTCCCCGTCAGCATGACCTTGTGAGTGACGTCGACGGCGCGCACCGAAAGTGGGGTGATCGCCACGAGATGCTGCTCGACCGACAGGTCGACAGCAGCGGCGAGTGCGTCAGCGCGTTCGCCAATCCGCGTGATCTTGGCGTCAGGTGTCGCAAGGATAACGCCTGTGCGTGCAAGATCGCCTTCCCGTTGCGCCAGGACGGGAACCACGCCGCCAACCATGGGCATTGTAATGAGAAGGTCGAGCCGCTGGCCCTGGGCGAGCGGGAAGCGGCTGCCGGTCAGTGGTTGCACCGGGTTGCCGTCGACCGCCAGGACGGTTGCAACGCTAGATCCTAAGTCGATCCAGAACGCAGTCGATGTCGCCGCGTTGATCAGGCGCAGCCGAACGCGTCCGCTGCGTTCGGTGCGAACCACGAGCGGATCATCCAGTGTCCTGTCGTTCGCGAGAAAGGCGTCGTAGTCAATGTCGTTGAGGTCGGGCTTGCCGTTGCCCTTGGCGCTGTCGGGCATCGCCATGCCTGGCATGGGATTGCTGGCGCCTGTGTGCATGGCCCCACCCGTGACCTGTGCCAGAAGCTCTTCAGGCTGGCGGAACGAAAAATCGTGGAGCAGCACCACGACCTCCTGGGCATCCTCGCGGACATCCTCAGCGGAGCGCACGATGAGCGGCGCTGCCATCAACTGCTGTTCCTGCAGACCGTGATGCGAATGCATCCAATGCGTGCCTAAACGGGGGGCGAAATCGTAACTCTGCTGCGCACCGGCCTTAATGAGCGGACTCCCGGTTTCGGCAACGCCGTCCTGAACGTTAGGGGGGGTCTGACCATGCCAGTGAATAACGGTATCCTCGGCAAGCCGGTTCGTGAGATTGATGGTGAACCGTTCGCCAGGATTCAAAATCAGCCCTGAGACGCCATTGGGTTGGCGCAGTCCAAATACGGCTGCGGCGCGGCCTTTCACATCCAGAGTGCGTCGTTCGACGAGCAACGACTGCGATGTGGCAGCACGTGCAGAATGTCGAATTCCTGGCGCAAGCAGCCCCAGACTCGCGGCGGCAAGCGACGTCGTCAGGATGGCACGTCGTGTCGGATAGAGAGTCATTTTTGTATTCCAATACGTCTGATGAGCGATCGGTGCGGGTCGTCTGATCTGCAGACGCGCACGGACGGGACTCGATCTGAGATGCCATGAGAGGACGTGTTTTCGTCCGTCTATGTGGTGCTACGTGGCGCCTCTCAGTATGTCAGACGATGCGTCGAGGCGGCCCGAGTGCTGGGGCATAC
>JBBROR010000152.1:0-8024 GCA_038229175.1 Acetobacterales bacterium
ACGCAGGCATTGCTGGCCGCCGGCGGTTCCGTGGCCGTGGTGGAACTGACGGGCGCGCTGTTCTTCGGTAACGCCATCCAGGTGGAAAAGGCGCTTCGGCGCGCCTTTGCCGGCGGGGCGAACCGCGCGATCCTCGACGTCAGCAGGATTGACCGCGCCGATCTGTCAGGCGTGCGACGGCTGGTCGCTATTTGCAACGCGCATCGCGGCGAGGGCCGCAGCGTGGTGCTGGCGCCGCTGCGGCCAGGCCTGGCCATTGCCGACTACCTTACGCTGGCCGGGCTGGCGGCGGGGCACAGCAATGCGAGCCTGACAGAAGCGCTGATGGAAGCTGAGGCGGCGGTCCTTCTTCGCCAGAAGATTCGCACCGATACCTCGCTCACGCCCGAGCGGGCGCTGGTTGCCCTGGGCGTGCCGCCCTTGCTGGTTGGCGGAATTATGGCTTATGCAGAAATGGACGATATCGCCCGCGGCACGGTGCTCGCCCAGGCGGGTGACCCTGCCGAGGCGATGTTCATCATCTGCGCCGGGGATATTGAGGTTCGCCTCCCCTCCCCCACCGCGCCCATCCTGCTCGCCCGCCTGTCCACCGGCGCGATGGTGGGCGAGATGGCGATCATTCAGGGTGGAAAACGGGCCGCCGATATCCTGGCTGCCACCGACTGCACACTGCTCCGCATCAGCGGCACCGGCTATCGCGCCCTGAAGGAAAACAACCCTCAGGCGGCCATTGCGTTGGCCGAGGCAATGATCGGCAACGTGGCGCTGAACCTTCGGCTTGCCAACGCCGCGATACTGGCATTGGAACATTGAAAAAGGCTTAACCGAGGCCCCAGCTCTCTGAAGCCATCACACATCAGAGCGTGATGGTTTTGGGTAGAATCAAAATCATGACGCTCTACCCTTTGTTTCACCGAGGATGTTCATGCGTTTGGGTGAAGCAACCCAAACGCATCATGATCTAGTGGTCCGATCCAAACGGGCACTTCAGCCCGTTTGGTGAATCGGCCTGCAAAATCAACCTAGTGCTCTGACACATGATGCACCTCCTGATTGAGTCAGAGCACTAGCGGTCCAAACCTGACGCTTGCTACCGAAGCGTCAGGGAATTTGGCCCACAAGATCAGAGGCTAGTGGTTTAGATCTGAGGCCTCTTTCCTCAGATCTAAACCACTAGAACATGGCTGCTACGCTTCCACATCAAGCCTGGGCGCGACTGCCGCTTGTTTCGGAACCACGCCTCCATTACCTGAAGCCCATGAACACGCACCCAGACATCCCCGAGACGGAGCCGCAGGACGCGGCGTCTGCCCCCGAAACCCCCGAGACCCCTGAAGACGTGATGGCCGCCGCCGCGGCGCGTATTGCCGAATTAGAAGCCGAGCGCGACGAATTCCGCGACAAATGGCTGCGCGCCGAGGCTGAGACGCAGAACGTGCGCAGCCGCGCCAAGCGGGACGTGGACGAAACCCGCCAATACGCCGTGCAGAAGTTCGCCCGCGATGTGGCCGAGGCCGCAGAGAACATCAAGCGCGGCCTGGACAGCATCCCACCGCGCACTGCAGCCGAGCCTGAGATTGTGGGCAAGCTGCGCGATGGATTCGAAGGCGTGGAGCGAAGCTTCGTCGCGTTGCTGGAGCGTAATGGCGTGGTTCGTACCGACCCGACGGGCGCCATGTTCGATCCGAACCTGCACCAGGCGATGTCGGAGCAGGAGACAGCGGAGCATCCGCCCGGAACGGTGGTGCAGGCCTGGACAAACGCCTGGACGCTGAACGGGCGCATCCTTCGCCCGGCGATGGTGGTGGTGGCAAAGTCGGCCGCCAGCGCCGCTGCCACCGGGGAGCATTCTGCCCGGCTCAATACGACCGCTTGAAGGGTAAAACGGCTTCAAGCGGGTGCAAACCGACAATGCACAATAAATTGGCAGAGTGGTCTTGCCTCGCACGCCGCCGCTGAATACATCTTTCGAGGCACCGGTTGGTGCCCTTGAAGACAAGGCCCAAACGGGCGCGAGATCCGGGTTGCTGAGGCGATCCACGGACTGATTTAACAACAGGGATGGACTTCGGTGCTTCGGGCCGGGCCCTTCCGCTGACAAGGAGACTGCAATGAGCAAGGTCATCGGTATCGACCTCGGCACGACCAATTCCTGCGTGGCGATCATGGAGGGCGGCGACGTTCGCGTGATCGAGAATGCGGAAGGTGCCCGCACCACGCCATCGATCATCGCCTTTTCGGACAGCGGCGAGCGCCTGGTGGGCCAATCCGCCAAGCGCCAGGCGGTGACGAACCCCACCAACACGCTCTACGCCGTCAAGCGCCTGATCGGGCGGCGCTTTGAAGATCCATTGGTCGCCAAGGACAAGGGCATGGTCCCCTACTCCATCGTCAAGGGTGACAACGGGGACGCCTGGGTTGAGGCACGTGGCGAGAAGTATTCGCCCAGCCAGATCAGCGCCTTCACGCTTGGCAAGATGAAGGAGACCGCCGAGGCCTATCTCGGCGAGAAGGTGACGCAGGCCGTCATCACGGTGCCGGCCTACTTCAACGACAGCCAGCGCCAGGCCACAAAGGACGCCGGCCGCATCGCCGGGCTTGAGGTGCTGCGTATCATCAACGAACCGACGGCCGCAGCCCTTGCCTATGGCATGGACAAGAAAAAGA
Source organism: Acetobacterales bacterium (assembly GCA_038229175.1). Taxonomy (GTDB): domain Bacteria; phylum Pseudomonadota; class Alphaproteobacteria; order Acetobacterales; family Acetobacteraceae; genus CAIQQQ01. The sequence goes on from JBBROR010000152.1 coordinate 2,668, forward strand.
GCGGCGTCATCGCGGTCTATGACCTGGGCGGCGGCACGTTCGACGTGTCCGTGCTTGAAATCGGCGATGGCGTGTTCGAGGTGAAATCCACCAACGGCGACACGTTCCTGGGCGGCGAGGACTTCGACATGCGGGTGATCGAATACCTCGCGGCCGAATTCAAGAAGGACCAGGGCATCGACCTGCGGAACGACAAGCTGGCGTTGCAGCGCCTGAAGGAAGCGGCGGAAAAGGCCAAGATCGAGCTGTCCTCCTCCAAGGAAACGGAGATCAACCTGCCGTTCATCACGGCCGATGCCTCGGGCCCGAAGCACCTGGTGATGAAGCTGACCCGCGCCAAGCTGGAAAGCCTGGTGGACGACCTGATCGCCCGGACGATGGAGCCTTGTCGCGCCGCGCTGAAGGATGCCGGCGTGACGGCGGCCGAAATCGAGGAAGTGATCCTGGTGGGCGGCATGACGCGCATGCCCAAGGTGATCGAGGCGGTAAAGGCGTTCTTCGGACGTGAGCCGGCCCGCAACGTGAACCCCGACGAGGTGGTGGCGATCGGTGCGGCCGTTCAGGGCGCCGTGCTGAAGGGCGACGTGAAGGACGTTCTGCTGCTTGACGTGACCCCGCTTTCGCTGGGCATCGAGACGCTGGGCGGCGTGTTCACCCGCCTGATCGAACGCAACACGACGATCCCGACCAAGAAAAGCCAGGTGTTCTCCACCGCCGATGATGGGCAGACCGCTGTGACCATCAAGGTGTTCCAGGGCGAGCGCGAAATGGCCGCAGACAACAAGATCCTGGGCCAGTTCGACCTCGTGGGCCTGCCTTCCGCCCCGCGCGGCGTGCCGCAGATCGAGGTGACGTTTGACATCGACGCCAACGGCATTGTCTCGGTGTCGGCCAAGGACAAGGCGACCGGCAAGGAGCAGCAAATCCGCATCCAGGCCAGTGGCGGGCTTTCTGATGCCGACATCCAGAAGATGGTCAAGGAAGCCGAGGCCAATGCCGAAGCCGACAAGGCGCGCCGTGCCTTTATCGAGGCGCGCAACCATGCAGACGGGTTGATCCACTCGACGGAAAAAACCCTGAAGGAGAACGAGGGCAAGGTCGCCCCCGCCGACAAGACCGCCGCCGAAGCAGCGGTGGCTGCGGCACGCACGGCCATGGAAGGCACCGACGTGGCGGTGCTGACCGCCGCTACCGAGGCGCTGAGCATGGTTGCCATGAAGATCGGCGAGGCCGTCTACAAGGCGGGCGCCGAGGCCGAGGCACCGCATGCCGAGGGCAAACCGGCCGATGACAAGGTGGTGGACGCCGATTTCGAGGAAGTCCACGACCCCAAGAAGAAGTCCGCCTGATTTCTGTCTGCTGACCTGTTGACGTAAGACCCGGCACCCGCATCGTGATCGATGCGGGTGTCGAACTATTTGGAATGTGAAGAGCTGACATGGCCAAGCCAGATTTCTACGCCACACTGGGCGCAGCGCGCGACGCGACGGCGGATGACCTGAAGAAGGCGTATCGCAAGCTCGCCATGCAGTACCACCCGGACCGCAATCCCGGCGACGCCGCGGCCGAGGCGAAGTTCAAGGAAATCAACGAAGCCTATGATGTTCTGAAGGACGACCAGAAGCGCGGCGCCTATGACCGTTACGGCCACGCCGCCTTCGAGGGTGGCATGGGCGGCGGCGGTGGCGGCGGCTTCGAGGGCGGCGGGCTTGGCGATATCTTCGACCAGATGTTCGGCGACTTCATGGGCGGCAAGCGCGGCGGCGGTGGCCAGCGTGCGGGCAACGACATCCGCACCCAGGTGGAGATCGAGCTGACCGAGGCCTTTGCCGGCACGAAAACGACATTGCGCATCCCCACCCGCGTGGCGTGCGACGCCTGCAACGGCACCGGCTCGGAGAGCAAGGAACGCGCGAACGACACCTGCGGCACATGTGGCGGCGCCGGCAAGGTGCGCGCGCAGCAGGGCTTTTTCCTGGTGGAGCGCACCTGCCCCACCTGCGGCGGCAAGGGTCGGGTTGTACGCAACCCGTGCCGGATCTGTCATGGCGCCGGCACCACCCAGCGCGAGCGCAGCCTGCAGGTGGCGATCCCGGCGGGCGTGGAGGACGGCACCCGCATCCGCCTTGCGGGCGAGGGCGAATCGGGTGGCGCGGGCGTGCAGCCCGGCGATCTCTATGTGCATGTGGCCGTCCGGCCGCACGCCATCTTCCAGCGCGACGCCGCCAACGTGTTCTGCGTGGTGCCGCTGCGCATGACCCAGGCGGCGTTGGGCACCGAGATCGAGGTGCCGGCCATCGATGCAACGCGTGTTCGGGTGAAGATTCCTGCCGGAACCCAGACGGGCGACCAATTTCGCCTGCGTGGCAAGGGTTTCTCGGTTCTGCGCAGTGCCCAACGCGGCGATATGTATGTGCAGGTGAAGGTGGAGACGGCGCAGAACCTGACGCGGAAACAACGGGAGTTGCTGGAGGCATTCGAGGCGGAGGCAAATGCCAAGATCAGCCCCGAATCAGAGGGCTTTCTGGACCGCGTGAAGGCGTTCTTCGACAAGGGCAAGGGCGCGTGATCGACAAGCACGGCTTCGGCATCGCGGGGATCGCAGGCCGCATGGGCCGAATGCTTATCGAGGAGATCGCGGCCGCGGGCGCGCCGTTGGCGGGAGGCATCGACAACAATGGCGGGGTGAACGATGCCACGCTGTTTTCCGACATCGCGGGCCTTGCGGGCGCGTCCGAGGTGGTGATCGATTTCACCCATGCCAGCGCAGTGCGTGCCCATGCCCGCATGTTGGTGCGCGCCGGCACGGCCTGGGTGCTGGGCACCACCGGGCTTTCCGCCGGTGAAGAAGCGGAGGTGGCGAAGGCTGCCCTCACCATTGCAGTGGTCTATGCGCCGAATTTCTCCCCTGGTGTGAATCTTGTGCTTGCGCTCGCCGAACGCATGGCGGCAGCCCTGCCGCAGGCGACGTATGATGCCGAGATCGTTGAAATGCATCATCGCCAGAAGGTGGATGCGCCATCCGGCACCGCCATCGGGATTGGCCGTGCCGTGGCAAAGGGACGCGGCATCACACTGGAGGATAACATGGAATCCGGCCGCACCGGTCATACCGGCGCGCGCAAATTGGGTGCCATCGGTTTTTCGGCGATGCGCGGCGGCCAGGTGGTGGGCGAGCATACACTGCTGTTTGCCTCGGCGGACGAGCATATTTCGATGACCCATCGCGCCTTTGATCGCCGCGTGTTCGCCGCCGGTGCCGTACGGGCGGCGCTCTGGGTTCGGGGCAGGCCGGCAGGGCTTTATTCGATGCAGGACGTGCTCGGCCTCAGCTGATCCAGGATGATTTAACGAATTTCGCATACAATGACCTGGGCGCAGAAAATGGCGCTGCCATCGGTGAGGCAGCACATTCGGCCGCAGCACCGTGCGACGCGCCCAAGCCATCGGCATTACGGGGCGTGACCACGGGTTGCCATGTCGCCCACTGGCGGCACCCTTGACCCAAGGCAAGCTTTCCGCCACACCGCCTTTGCGGCACATGCCGAAACCTTTATATGTTGATATCTCGGGAGTGGCGCATGCGCGACAAGGGCGAATACCTGTTTACGTCCGAATCTGTTTCGGAAGGGCATCCGGACAAGGTCGCCGACCGGATCAGCGACACGGTTGTTGACGCGTTCCTGGCGGCCGATCCGTATGCCCGCGTGGCCTGTGAAACCCTGGTAACCACCAATCGCGTGGTGCTCGCCGGCGAGACCCGCGGCCCCGATAGCGTGACGCATGAGCATCTCGCGCATCTCGCGCGCATGGCGATCCGCGATATCGGCTACGACCAGGCGGGCTTCTCGTGGAAAACCGCCGATATCGCCGTGCATCTGCACCCACAGAGCCAGGACATTGCCCAGGGTGTTGACAGCGCAGGCAACAAGGACGAAGGCGCCGGCGACCAGGGCATCATGTTCGGATATGCCTGCACGGAGACGCCGAGCCTGATGCCGGCGCCGCTGTATTACTCGCATCTTATTCTGCGCCGCATCAGCGAGTTGCGTCGCGCCAATGATTTGTCGGTGGCAGGGCTGGAGCCGGACGCCAAGAGCCAGGTGACGTTGCGCTATGTCGACGGCAAGCCGGTGGGTGCGACGTCCGTGGTGGTTTCAACCCAGCACCAGGAAGACGTATCGCAGGCGCGCATCAAGGACATGCTGCTGCCATTGATCGAGAGCAGCCTGCCGGCCGGTTGGATGCCGTCGGCCGACGAGATCTACATCAATCCCACCGGCAACTTCGTGATTGGTGGGCCAGACGGCGATTGCGGCCTGACAGGCCGTAAAATCATCGTCGACACCTACGGCGGGGCAGCTCCGCATGGCGGCGGCGCGTTCTCCGGCAAGGACCCGACGAAGGTGGACCGTTCGGCAGCCTATGTTTGCCGCTACCTGGCCAAGAACGTGGTGGCTGCCGGGCTCGCCGATAAGTGCACCTTGCAGATCAGCTACGCCATCGGCGTGTCACATCCGCTGTCGGTGTATGTCGACCTGCAGAACACGGGGCATGACGTGGACGAGGCGAAGCTGGAGGCTACGTTGCGCGAGCTGGTGAACCTCACACCACGCGGCATTCGCGAACATCTGCACATGAACCGTCCCATCTATGCGGTGACGTCGGCCTATGGGCATTTCGGCCGTGATCCGGACCTTGAGAAGGGCACGTTCACCTGGGAAAAGACCGATCTGGTACCAGCGCTGAAGTCCGCGTTCGGCCGCTGATATGACGGAGCAGGGAGAGGGGCTCTCCCCTCCCCCTGTGGTTTTCGCTGTGCCGGCACGCGTGGTGAAACCGCCGCCGGATAGGCTTTATGGCAGGATCAAAAGCCACTCGCTGCGGCCGCGCCAGCGGGTGTTGCTTGATGAAACGTTGCCCCGCGTGCGGTTCGGCATTGAAGATGCCACCAACCCGCGTGCCGCGTTTCCGCAAGAGCTGGACGAGCTTTGGCTTGAGGTGGGTTTCGGCGGTGGCGAGCATGCCTACGCGCAGATCGAAGCCGAGCCGGCGATCGGACTTATTGCCTGCGAAGTATTCGAGCTTGGCCTGTGCTCGCTTCTCTCCAGGCTGGTCGATGAAGGCCGGGAGGCCACCGGCCCGGTGCCTGGTAATTTGCGCCTGTTCGATGATGACGCGCGCACTTTGATCCGGGCGTTGCCTGACAATAGCCTGCATCGCATGTTCCTGATGTTCCCCGACCCGTGGCCTAAAATGCGTCACGCCAAGCGCCGGTTCGTGCATCCGGCCTTGCTTGCGGATATCGCCCGCGTGTTGGTGCCGGGCGGCGAATGGCGCATTGCGAGCGACGACCC
>JBBROR010000153.1:0-8011 GCA_038229175.1 Acetobacterales bacterium
ATCAACCAGGCGAGGGCAGACACCTGCAACGTCACCAACATGCCGCTCGCCAGCATGTCGGCATAGGTCCCGCCCCCCTCTGGCGAGGCATCCCAAAAGATGCCCCAGTTCCAGTGATACAAGCGCTAGCTCTTGTAGCTCGCCGGATCCGCATTGTCCGAAGGCGCCTCGAACGCCTTCTTCATCGCCGGGCTGAGCGGAATGTCCAGATTGACATTCTTGGGCGGGATCGGCGACTGGAACCACTTCTTGTAAAGCGCCGGGCCTTCAGACTTGAAGACAGCAGCAGTCGTCTTGTCCACCAACGCCTTGAACGGTGCATCATCGCGCCGCAGCATGATGCCGTAAGGCTCCGGCGTCGAAAATGCCTCATCCCCCACCGCAAACATCTTCGGATCCTTCGCCGTCGCCACCAGCCCCGCAATGATCACGTCATCCATCACGAACGCCGCCGCCCGCCCCGTCTCTACCATCAACAGCCCCTCGGCATGATCCTTGCCCGGCACCACGTTGATCCCAAGGTTGCGATCCGTGTTCACCTTGTTGAGCTGCCCGATATTTGTCGAACCCGCGGTCGAAACCACAGTCTTGCCCTTCAAATCATCAATCTTGTGCAACTTCGCACTCGCCTTGCCCACAAAGATGGACGCCGTCAGGTAATGCGTGTTGGTGAACGCCACCTGCTTCTGCCGGTCCGCGTTGTTGGTGGTGGACCCGCATTCCAGATCCACGGTCCCGTTCGCCATCAAAGGAATCCGATTGGCCGACGTCACCGGCGTCAACGCCAGCTTCAGGTTGGGCAGCGACAACTCCTTCTTCACCGCATCCACAACCTTCATGCAGATGTCCATCGCATAGCCCACCGGCTTTTGCGCATCATCCAAATACGAAAACGGCGCCGAGCTTTCCCGATACCCGATGGTGATCGTCCCGGTCTCCTTTATTTTCTGCAGCGTCCCAGTCTGCGCCAACGCTGCACCGCCCAGCAGCAGCGACGTGGCCAGAATCCCGGCCCCGAAAGTGGTCATCTTGAATATGGACGCCTGGCGCATGGTCTTCTCCTTTTCAACTTATGCTGACGCTAGCAGCCTCTAGCCCCCCTGCGAAGAATACATTGGCGAAAGGAATGCATTCCCGCAGGCTGTGTCTGCAGCGAGGATCAAAGCCGTCATGCGGATATGCGTACTCGGGGCCGGAGTGGTCGGCCTCACCACCGCCTGGGCATTGACCGAGGCGGGTTTCGAGGTGGTCATCGTCGATGGCGCCGCCCGCCCCGGCCAGGGCGCCAGCCAGGGCAACGGCGCTCAGCTCAGCTATAATTTCGTGGCCCCTCTCGCCTCCCCCCACACCCTGCGCCACCTGCCGGCGATGCTGCTGGATCGCGACGGGCCATTACGGATCAAGCCCTCTCTCGATCCATCCTTCCTCCGCTGGGGCGTCGCCTTCCTGCGCGCCTGCACCAGCAGCGCCTCGCGCCAGACCACGGCCGCGCAACTGGCGCTGGCCGCGTTGAGCCGCTCCGAGCTGGACCGCGTGCAGAAGCAAGCCGGCCTGTCGTTCGGCCGCAGCGTCGCCGGCAAGCTGGTGGTGTATCGCCAACCGGCAAACTTCGACGCCGCCCGCCGACAGGTCGGGTCGCAATGCGTAATGGGAACCGAACAGGTGATCCTCGGCCCGGCCGAAAGCCTGCTGAAAGAACCCGCCCTGCGCATCCCCAAAGCCGAACTGGCCGGCGGCGTCTTCACCCCCAGCGAGGAGGTGGGCGACTGCGCAATGTTCTGTGACGGCCTCGCCGAACATTTGCGCCAGCGCAACACCGTGTCATGGCAACTCGGTGCTGCCGTGCAGCCGGTCCTGCGTGGCGGGCAACTGGTGGCGGTAAGTGACGGCAAGACGGAAATCGCCGCCGACGCGTTCGTCCTCTGCCTCGGCAGCGGCTCGGCGCGCTTTGCCGATGCCTGCGGCTTCCACCTGCCAATCCAATCTATGAAAGGCTACAGCCTCACCCTGCGCCCCCGCACCCCAGACGCAATGCTTCACCACTCCGTCACCGACGCCGACCGCAAAGTGGTGTTCGCCCCCATGACCGCGCAGAGCAACCCCATGATCCGCGTGGCCGGAATAGCCGAAATGATCGGCGACGACCGCAGCATCGACCCCAAGCGCCTGGCCCTCATCCGCGCCAATGCCACCGCGGCGCTCGACGTGGACCAGGACTCCGACCCGATCGGCTGGGCCGGGCTGCGACCCGCCACGCCAGACAGCCTACCGATCATCGGCCCGTCCCCGGTGCGCGGCCTATGGCTCAACACCGGCCACGGCGCACTCGGCTGGACCCTCGCCTGTGGCAGCGCACGCCTGCTCACCGACCAGGTGCTGGGCAGCACGCCGCCAATCAAAGCCACCCTGTTCGCACTCTCGAGATAGAAAAAGGGGGCGGTGTTTTCACCGCCCCCTTTCTGCCTCAGCGCCGCCACCAGCCGCGTTTGGCAGGCACCGGCGGGGCCTGCGGTTCCGCCACCGTTTCCATCTGGGTCGCCTCAGCCACCGGCGCCACAGCAATCTCTTCGATCGGCACGATTTCAGCATCGGCGTGCAGGATCAGCGCCGGCTCGGGCAATTCAACCACCGGCGCCACCACCGGTGGAGCCGTCATGATGGGCACCTGCTTAACCACCGGCGCCTGGGCCGCGGCCTCCTCGGCCTGCTCCAGCATGTCGAAGATGTCATAGGTGTTGTTGAACGGATTGGCCGGCGTCGGTCCCGCATAGGCTGGCGGCGCAGGCGGGGCAGGGGCTGGCCGCACCTGGGCCACCTCAGCCGCCTCAACCGGGGCCGTCTCGTCACCGGCCTCACCACCCGGCTCACCCTCAACCCGACGACGACGACGCCCGCCGCGACGCCCACGTCGGCGGGACTTCGGCTCGCCGTTCTCGTCCAGCTCAACCTGCTCACCGGCTGGGATCAAGCCCCCGGCTTCCGCCGTTGCGGCCTCAGCAGGAACCTCGGTCGCCACCTCGGCCTCGCCACCCGCCGCACCCGTGTCTTCTTCGCCCTCGTCGCCCTCGTCGCCTTCATCACCGCCAGGCGCTGCGGCATCGGTCGACGCATCGCCAGTCCCATCGCCAGTCCCATCGCGCCGTCCACCCCGCCGCCGCCGCCGCCGACGACGACGCTGCTCGCCCTCCTCGATCTGGGCCGCGGTCTCACCCCCCGCCACAACCTCGGTCGCCTCAGCCGTTTCAGACGAAGCCGACGTGGCCGGGGCCGAAGCTGCCGCCGCCTGACGCGAAGCGCGTGGCTTCTCCACCACGGGCGCCTCGTCGAGCACAAGATCCTCCTCGTCCTCCTCGTCGTCATAGCTGTCCATCGCCGGCGTTGGCACGGCAACAGCCGTCGCCGTCAGCAGCCGCTCGGCATCCGCCACCTGCGGCCGCAGCCGATCGATCCGCACCGCCGGCGGCAACAACGTGTCGTCACCGCCAAAGCTGATGCGCATCGCATAACGCGCCTCGATCTCGCCCAGACGATCCCGCTTATGGTTCAAAATATACATCACCACCGGCGACGACGCGTAAACCAGAATGGCGGCGGCCCGCAGCTTGCTGCCCTCCTCCTCCACCGAACGCAGCACATGAATGGCCGCGCTCTCCACGCTGCGAACATGGCCCATGCCGTTGCAATGCGGGCAGGTCACGAAGCTCGTCTCGGCCAGCGACGGCCGCAGCCGCTGCCGGCTCATCTCCATCAACCCGAAATGGCTGATCGCCCCCAACTGAATCCGCGCCCTGTCGTTCTTCAGCGCGTCCTTCATGCGCCGCTCAACCGTCGCATTGGCCTTGCGGGCCTCCATGTCGATGAAGTCGATCACAATCAACCCGGCCAGATCGCGCAGCCGCAACTGCCGCGCCACCTCGTCGGCGGCCTCCAGATTGGTCTTGAGCGCCGTCTCCTCAATCCCACGCTCCCGCGTCGACCGGCCGGAGTTCACGTCAATCGCCACCAGCGCCTCGGTCTGGTTGATCACCAGATACCCGCCAGACTTCAACTGCACCGTCGGCGCCAGCATGGCATCCAACTGCAGATCCACCTGATACTTGGCGAACAGCGGCGTCGCGATCCCCTGGGGCCGCCACATCTGCACCTTCTTGGCGTGGCTCGGCATCAGCATCCGCATAAAGTCATGCGCCTGCTTCCACCCGTCCTCGCCATCCACAATGATCTCGTCGATATCGCGCGAATAAACATCACGGATCGACCGCTTGATCAGGCTCGCCTCTTCATAGATCAGCGCCGGCGCCATCGAGCGCATGGTCTGATCCCGAATATCGTCCCACAGCCGCATCAGATACTCGCAATCCCGCCGTATCTCAGGCTTCGGCCGTGCCGCCCCGGCGGTCCGCACGATCAAACCCATCCCTTTCGGGATCTCCATCTCAGCCGTGATCTCCTTCAACCGCTTGCGATCCGCCGCAGACGTGATCTTCCGCGAAATCCCACCACCCCGCGGCGAGTTCGGCATCAGCACGCAATAACGCCCGGCCAGCGAGATATACGTCGTCAGCGCCGCACCCTTCGTCCCGCGCTCTTCCTTCACAACCTGGATCAGCAAAATCTGCCGACGACGAATCACCTCCTGAATCCGATAGCTGCGCAACATCCGCGAAGACCGCCGACGGCTGGCCTCCTCGGCGCCATTGCCCTCGAACTGGTCGCTCTCGCCGCCGATCGTCTCCGGCGGCGGCGCATCGTCGTCCTGCGTCTCGACGTTGCTGTCGCCATTTTCTTCAACAGCCTGGTCCGGCTCGGCCCCGTCATCGACCGCGCCCTCGGCGTCTCCGGCATAGGTGACATTTGGCGGCAGGGCATGCGTGTCGTCGGCGAAGTCCAGGTCAGCCTGCACACCCGGATCGATCGGCAGCGCATCGGCATCGCCGTAGCGCGTCTCGGTCGGCATCATCGCCGGCTGAGCGTGGCCAGATTGCGGATGCTCCGTCTTTTCAGGGTCGTCGGTCTGCGCCGGTGCCGCGCTCTCGAATTCGTTGGGAACCGGGGCCGCAATCTCGGTTGCTTCGGCGACGGTCGCCTCGACGACGGCCGCTTCGACGACGGTCGCCTCGACGACGGCCGCCTCAACGGCGTGCGCCTCAACGGCGTGCGCCTCAACAGCGGGTGACTCAGCGACAGTGGCTTCGGCCTCCGACACGACGGCCCCCACCACTGCCACGTCGGCCTGGGGCGCATCCGCCGCAGTCACGTGATGCTTCGGCGCCGGCTGCTCGGTGCGAACGGCCCATCCGGCCTCGCGGCGTTCCTCGGCCTCCTCTTCCTCACGCGCCTCCTCGGCTGCAATCTCAAGCAGCCGCTGCCGGTCCGCGATGGGAATCTGGTAATAATCGGGATGAATTTCGCCAAACGCCAGAAAACCATGGCGCCCGCCACCATACTCTACAAAGGCCGCCTGAAGCGAAGGCTCCACGCGAACCACCTTGGCGAGGTAGATGTTGCCCTTTAACTGGCGTTTTGTTGATGTCTCAACGTCGAAATCTTCAAGTCGGTGACCATCCAGCACAACGACGCGGGTTTCTTCCGCGTGTGTGGCATCGATCAGCATGCGCTTTGTCATTCAGCCGCGAACTCCGAAGGTCCGAGCCGCTTCTCTCACGAACATGAGAAACCGCGCGCGTCGCCGCGCGCAGGAAAGGGGCCGGAGAGATGTTTAGGGGGAAAAACGGGGCGTTGCGCGCGTGCAGAGAAGCCTCCGATGCACAAACCCCGGCGGATGAACCGCGCGGGCAACCAGTCCAAAAGTCGGGTCTGGAAAGTGTCTGTGCCACGGTGGGCGGAAAACCCTGCATCTTGCGAGCGATGCGCCCCATCACTGGAACGCCGCCCCGGTTAAAATCAGTGCTGGCCGACCCCTCATGAAGGAACCCGGTCCCTGAACCGGGCCTCATCGCCGCGACCCCGAATGGGTCAGCCGGACCAGATGAGGCCATCGCGCCGGATGCGCGCGGCCCAGGCGACAGCGTGTGGAGGCGGATCAAGACAACCCGCCGGTGAATTTGGGCTCCGGGACAAGGCAGAACTGCGCGCCAAATGACAGCACAGCAAAACCTCTCCCCGGCACGCTGCCGAAGCGATTTCTACCATGCATCAAACACCACCCCGCCGCAAGCGACCTTGATATGCCGCAATCAAGCCCCAGCGGTCCAGACCGGCAGAACCATGAAACAACCGCAATCAACGCCAAAGATGCGTTTGTGCATGTAATATGTTAACACCCAGCGCGACCCGCAGTCAGGACCCATGCCGTGATCCCACGCCGCCTGTTCATCGCTTCGGGCGCTGCCGTCGTCTCGGCTGGGGCGGCAGATGCAGCACAACCCCGCAAGCCGGCCATCCAGCCGCACCCCGCGCGCTCTGCGGCGCCATTGGTGGTGCTCGATCCCGGCCATGGCGGCAAGGACCCCGGCGCCATCGGCATCACCGGCATATATGAAAAGCACGTGGCCTTTGCCGCCGCCCAGGAATTGCACCGCCAGCTCAGCGCCGCCGGCCGCTACCGGGTGGAACTGACCCGCACCCGCGACATCTTCATCCCCCTGCCTGAACGCGTCGGCATCGCCCAGCGACGAGGCGCATCCCTGTTCGTGTCCATGCACGCCGATGCCCTGTCAGACCACAGCGTCCGCGGCGCCAGCGTCTACACATTGGGGGACCGCGCGTCCGATGCGCAAACCGCCGCCCTGGCGCAGCGCGAGAACGCGTCGGACCGTTTTGCAGGGCCTGGTTTTCAGAACACCTCGCCCGAGGTCGCCCACATCCTGTCGAGCCTGGTCCGCCAGGAAACGCGCCAAGGCTCCGCCCGCATGGCGCACAACGTGGTGGGCGAACTCCGCCAGGACACGCGGCTGCTGCCCAATCCGGCCCGGCAGGCCAGCTTCATGGTGCTCAAGGCAGCCGATATCCCCTCCGTGCTGGTCGAGATGGGCTTCATGTCAAACAGGGAAGACGAGGCGGCATTGCGCCAGGCGCCACATCGTGCGCGGGTGGCAGCCGCGGTCCGCCGCGCGATCGACAGCTATTTCGCGTCATTGCCCGGCATGCAGGCCAACGGCTGACGGCCCTTAATCTCGCCTCCGCCGTTCTACCCAATCGGCCAGCCGCTCCACCCAATCGGCCAGCCGCTCCACCCAATCGGCCAGCCGCTCCACCCAATCGGCCAGCCGCTCCACCCAATCGGCCAGCCGTTACATCCAATCGGCCAGCCGATGCAACCGATCAGCCAAGGTCAGGTTAAGCGAAAACGAAACCGAACCGATCCCGCCGCAAACGTCGTTTTTGCGGCCGGTTCATGCCATGTAGAGTGCCATGCCCGATCCATTCACCGCCGGCGAACCGCTCGCCCCACAGCCTGCATCCCCGCGGCGCGAGCGTCTTTTACCCCCCGACCCCCAGCGCGAAACACCACCACGTCCGCCACAGAAGCCGCGTGCCGCCAAAAAAAGCGGTCGCTCGGTGCTGTCGGTGATCGGCGGAATTCTGTCGGTGTTCGCCGCCCTTGCCATGGTGCTGGCCGTGATCGGCGGCGTGGTGGCCTATAGCGCCTATCGCCGCTTCTCCGCCGACCTGCCGGATATCGCAGCGCTTCAAACCTACCAGCCGCGCGTCATGAGCCGGGTCTATGCGTCCGACAGCCGGCTGCTGGCCGAACTCGCCACCGAGCGGCGCATCTTCGTGCCGTTCGCCAACATCCCCGATCTGGTCAAGCGCGCCTTCATCTCGGCGGAAGACCAGAACTTCTACACCCATCGTGGCATAGACCCGGTGGCCATCGCCCGCGCGGCGGCCACCGACCTCATGCAAGACGGCCAGGGCAAGCGCCCCGTCGGCGCCTCCACCATCACCCAACAGGTCGCCAAGAACATGCTGCTCGGCAACGAGGTCAGCATCACCCGCAAAGCGCGCGAGGCGCTGCTGGCACTGCGCATCGAAGACAATCTCAGCA
>JBBROR010000154.1:0-7952 GCA_038229175.1 Acetobacterales bacterium
GAGGAAGAGGCCTACGCCCATCACAATTCCGGGGACGGCGATGGGGGCCATGGCCAAAGCGGGAAGGAAGCGGTGGCCTGGGACGAGTTGGCGGTGGGCGAGGTAGCCGACGATGAGCGCGATGAACGTGACGGCTGTGGCGGAGGCCGCACCGAGGATGAGGGTGTTCACCATGGCGTCTCTCGTGCCGGAGAACTCCCACAGGATGAAGTGCAGGTGGCGGGTGGAGAGGGTGGCCCAGGAGAGCGGGTCGGACAGGTTGTTGGTGATGGCTGATTTTATCAGGGCGCCGTAGGGCAGGATGATGGGGCCGAGCATGATGGCGAAGCAGAGCGCCAAAGCGGGGATGCGCATGGCCCCCAGTTCGATGCGGCGGGGGGGAGAGTTTTTGCCGCCCACAACGACATAGGAGCGTCGGCCCAGCAGCCAGCGTTGGAGTTGGAGGACTCCGAGGGTGATCAGGAGCATGGGCAGGGCGGCGGCGGCGGCGAGGTTGGGTTGGGGCGGGACCTGGAAGAGGCTCCAGATCTTGGTGGTCAACGTATGAAAACCTGCGGGGAGAGCCAGGATGGCGGAGGTGCCGAAAATGGTCAGCGCCTGGAGGAAGGCCACGAGGGTGCCGGCGAGGATGGAGGGCAGGACGAGGGGGAGCGTGATGCGGCGGAGTGTGACCCAGGCGCCGCCGCCCAGGATGTGCGATGCGTCGTCGAGGTCTGCGGGGATGTTTTCCAGCGCGTTGGCCAGCACGGTGAAGACATAGGGAAAAGTGTAGCAGGCGATGCAGAAGATGACGCCTTCGCGGGTGTAGATGTCGAAGATGTAGTCGTAGTCGTCCAGGCCAAAGAGCTTGCGGCCCCATTGGTTCAGCATGCCGGAATTGGGGGCGGCCAGCAGTTCCCAGGCGACGGCGCCGAGAAATGGGGGGGTGACGAAGCTGGCGGTGACGAGGGCGCGGATGGCGCCGCGCAATGGCAGGTTGGTGCGCGAGACGAGCCAGGCGAGGGGGACGGCCACGGCGCAGGCGAGCAGGGCGGCGCCGATGGCGATCTGGAAGGTGATGATCAGCGGCTTGCGCATGGCGGGGTCGGCGATGAGGCGGACGAAGTTGGCGGCGGTGAGGTTGCCCGCGTTGTCGGTGACGCTGTACCAGGCGAGCCAGCCGATCGGCAGGACCACCAGCACGGCGAGCACGAGCGCCACCAGGGCGAAGAGCGCGATCGAGAGGTCGATCCGGCGCCAGGCGTCCGTCATCGGGCAAGTGCCCGGCAGTTCTGTTTTGGAAGATGGACGCCGATGATGTCGCCGGGGGCGAAGTGTTGTTCCAGCCGGGTGACGACGCGGATCTGGGTGTTTGTGTCGAGCTCGATCAGGTAGTCGCGTTGGGCGCCGATATAGGTGTGGCGGAGGACGCGGCCGGCATAGTGGTTTTCGCCGTCGCCGGGGGTGCGGTGCAGTTCGATCTCGTGCGGGCGGATGGAGATGGCGGCTTCTGACCCTGCGCCGGTTTCGCCAAGGCCCCAGGATACGCGAAGTTTGCCGCACTGGATCATGTGGCCGGACGTGCGGCCGCGCAGGATGTTGGTGCCGCCGATGAAGCGGGCGACGAATTCGGTCATCGGGCGGAGGAAGATGTCTTCGGGGGAGCCGATCTGTTCGATCCGGCCGGCGTTCATCAGCACGATGCGGTCGGCGGTTGTCATGGCCTCCAACTGGTCGTGGGTGACGTAGACGGTGGTGTAGCGGAATTCATCATGCAGGCGGCGGATTTCGAAGCGCATCTCCTCGCGCAGGTTGGTGTCGAGGTTGGACAAAGGCTCGTCGAGCAGGAGGGTTTCGGGTTCGACCGCGAGGGCACGGGCAAGGGCCACACGTTGCTGCTGGCCGCCGGAGAGCTCGCCTGGGAAGCGGTCGGCGAGTTTTTCGAGTTTGGTGACGGCGAGCATGGCGGCGACCTTGCGGGCGACGTCGTCTTTCGGAAGGCGGCGGAGTTTGAGGCCGTAGGCGACGTTGTCGGCGACGGTCATGTGGGGCCAGAGCGCGTAGCTTTGGAAGATCATGGACATGTTGCGTTTTTCGGGCGGCAGGGCTTGGCCGGGGCCGGAGAGGCGCTTGCCGCCGACGATGATCTCGCCGGAATCGGGCACGATGAAGCCCGCGATCAGGCGGAGCGTGGTGGTTTTGCCGCAGCCGGAAGGGCCAAGCAGGCAGACGAGTTCGCCGTGTTCGATTTTAAGGTCGATGCCGTCAGCGACCGCCAGCTTGCCGTAGGTTTTGCGCACGCCGCGCAACTCAACTGACGCCACGCGCTTCTCCCTGGGTCGTGGCGTCCTCGTTCAGCGGGGCCAGCCGTTCGGCGAAGTGTCGACGATCCCTGGGGTATCGTCCAGCCTGTTGTTTATCAATCGATCCGTTTGAGGCCGGCCTTGTAGCGGCGCCAGTTGGCAACGTAGCCGCGGGCGGAGGCGATAAGTTTGGCGACGGCTGCTTCGTCGAGTTCGCGGACGGCTTTCGCGGGGGAGCCTACGATGAGGCAATGGTCTGGAAAGTCCCGGCCTTCGGTGACAAGGGCGTTGGCGCCGACGAGGCAGCCGCGCCCGATTTTGGCGCCGTTGAGGAGGGTGGCGCCCATGCCGATCAGCGACCCCTGCCCCACCGTGCAGCCGTGCAGGATGGCGTGGTGGCCGATTGTGACATCCGCGCCGATGGTCATGGGATGGCCGCGGTCGGTGTGCAGCATCGCACCTTCCTGCACGTTGGTGCGGTCGCCGACGTCGATCAGTTCGTTGTCGCCGCGCAGCACGGCGCCGAACCAGATGCCGACTTCGGCGCCGAGGCGGATTTTGCCGATCACGCTCGCATCTGGGGCGATCCAGAATTCGTCGTCTGCGGGCAGTTCGGGGGCGAATTCGTCGAGCGCGTAGAGTGGCATGAGGGTGGGCCTTCTGGCGAGTTTGATGGCGGAGGATAGGAACAGGGCCGCGTTCAGCCAAGCCGCTGCGTGGGTGGGCCGTCCACCACGCGGCCGCTCACCTGGGCGCCGTCGGTGGCCCTGAGCGCCATGAACAACGGCACGGAGGCGATGCAGAGAAGGCCCATTGCCACGAAGGTGACGCGCAGATCGGCCACCGACAGCTCCTCGCCCCCCACTGCCAGCAGGTTCAGCATGGCGGCACTCAGCGACACGCCGAAGCCGTTGGTCAGTTGCTGGGCGACGCCGCCGAGGCTGACGCTGCGGCTGAGCCATTCGGGTGGGATTTCGGAATAGCCAAGACCGTTGATGCTGGTGAACTGCATGGTGCGCAACACGCCGAACGCCATCACGTAGGCGATCATCACCCAGGTTGGCGTGTCGGCGCTGAACAGGGCAAAGCCTGCGATGGCAAGGCCGGCCAGCACGGCGTTGGCCGTCAGCAGCCGGTTGAAGCCAAGCCAGCGCAACAACGCCGAAGACACAGGCTTCACCGAGAACGCGCCGATGCCAAGCATCAGCGTGATGGTGCCTGACTCCACGGGGCTGCGGCCGAAGCCCACCTGAAGCAGCAAGGGCAGCATGAAGGGTGCGGCATTCATGGCCGTGCGGCAAAGCCCCCCGGCACCGTTTGCAATTCGGAATGTTCTGATGCGCAACAGCTTCAGATCCAGCACCGGGTCCGGGTGCACCCGGGCGTAGCGGATATACAGCACCAGCAAGGCGATGGCGCTTGCGGCGACCAGGCCCACGCCCCAGGCGGGGATCACGTGGCGGCCGATGTTCTCGATGGTGAACTGCAGCAGCGCCAGCGCCGCGCCGCAGATGAGGAAGCCGGTGACATCGAACCGCGTCCGCACCGGGGGCTCCACATCCTGGACATACCGCAGCGTCATGTAGATGCCGAGCGCGCCGATGGGCAGGTTGATCAGAAATATCCAGCGCCAGTTGGCGTAGGTGGTGAGCAGGCCGCCCAACAGCGGGCCGATGGTGGGGCCAAGCAGTGAGGGGATGCTCATATAGGCCATGGCGACGACAAGCTGCTGGCGGGAGAAGGTTCTCAGCAAAATGAGCCGTCCCACCGGCGTCATCATGGCGCCGCCGATGCCTTGCAGGGCGCGCATGGCGACCAGCGTCGGCAGGCTTTGGGCCAGGCCGCAGGCGAGGGAGCCCAGGGTGAAGACGATGATGGCGGCGCAGAACACGCGCCGGCTGCCATAGCGATCTGCCACCCAGCCGCTGATGGGGATGAATACCGCGAGGCTGAGCACGTAGGCGGTGATGGCGAGGTTGAGGCTGACGGGAGAGACGTTGAGGCTTTCGGCCATTGCGGGAATGGCGGTGGTGATGCAGGTGCTGTCGATACCTTCAAGCAGGAAGCCGAACGCCACGATGAATGGGATGACCCGTGTGCCCTGCGGTAGGCTGACCGATGGCGTTGTTCCCGCCCGCCAGAGCCGGCGCAGCGTCTCGGTGGTCACGCCCACTCGCATCCTCCTTCAGGCGCGCGGCTGTCGTATCCGCAACGCTTCAGATTAGGGACACATCGCGGGGCCGGGCAATGGCCGCGGCAGACGATGTCAGTAGGGCCTGCGGCCTGGTGCCGCGAACGGCTGTTCCAGCCCATCCACCGCGACATTGCGCCCGTTGATCCAGTGTGCACGTGGCGAGGCGAGGAAGACGATGACGTCTGCCACCTCGGTGGCGGTGCCCAGGCGGCCCATGGGGAAGCCATGGGTGACGTAATCCTGGTAGCCCTGCGGCTCGGATGTTCGGTAGCGGTCCCAGCCGTTGCCTGTCACGAGGATGGAACCGGGCGAGACGGTGTTGACGCGGATGCGCTGGGCCCAGAGGTCGAGCGCCCAGAGTTCGGCGTCGAAGATCAAGGCGGCCTTGGCGGCGCCATATTGGCCGCTGCCGGCGAGTTGTGGCGTCCATCCCGAAATCGACGCCACGTTGACGATCGACGGGTTTGGGCGCGTTGCCATCGCGGGGG
The DNA here is from genome assembly GCA_038229175.1 of Acetobacterales bacterium. Lineage (GTDB taxonomy): Bacteria > Pseudomonadota > Alphaproteobacteria > Acetobacterales > Acetobacteraceae > CAIQQQ01. The sequence goes on from JBBROR010000154.1 coordinate 4,965, forward strand.
CCGCGAGGCGCATCATGCGCACGGTCTGCAGCAGGTTCACCTCCAGCGTGCGGCGCCAGTCTTCGTCGGTGCTGTCCTGCAGGCGGCGGCCGCCTGAGGAACCGCCGACATTGTTGACCAGCACGTCGATCCCGCCATGTGCCGCCACCGCCTGATCCACGAGACGCTGGGCGTCGGCCGGCACGGTCATATCCGCCACCACAGCCGTGACCGAGGCCGCCTTGCCGGCCAACGCCGCCGCCGCAGCATCAAGGTCGGCCCGGGTGCGGGCGGAGATGACGAGGTGGCAGCCCTCGGCGGCGAAGCTCTCGGCGGTGGCCAGGCCGATGCCGCGGCTGGCGCCGGTGATCAGCGCAATCGCGCCTGCGAGGCCCAGATCCATGCGTCGGCTCCTTGTTGCGATGAGGGTCTTATCCTTGCATCGTCGTGGCGCATGTTCCACCACCTTTCCATCGGCCGGAGCCTGCTTGGCCACGCATCACGGTTCGCCAAACCTGGCACACTGCGCCGGGACATGGTCAATTCCGGGTGGCATCCTCCTTGAAGCAGACAGCGGCGTGCGGATCTGAACTTTCGAAAAGGCCTGACGATGACAAAAGATTCTTTGCCCAAGGTTGCGGTGATCGGCACCGGCGGCACCATTTGCTCGATCGGCAAGACGCCGTTCGACATTCTGGACTACGCCGCCAACAACATCATGCTGCACGCCGACCAACTGATCGCGATGTTTCCAGACGTGCACACGCTGGCTGAGCTTGTCCCGGTGCGGTTTCGCGCGGTGCCAAGCCCAAATATCACCTTTGCCGATTGGAAGGCATTGCTGCTGCTGCTGGACGAGACGGTGGCAGCGCATCCCGATCTTGCCGGGATCGTCATTCTGCACGGCACCGCCTCGCTGGAGGAGACCGCGTATTTCCTGTCCCTGACAGCCAAGATCGACCTACCGATCGTGGTGGTGGGTTCGCAGCGGCCAGCAAGCGCGCTGTCCACCGATGCGGGGATGAACCTCGCGAATGCCATTCGCACCGCTTCCTGCCCGCAGTCGCGTGGTATGGGCGTGCTGGTTCTGTTGAACGACGAAATCCAGGCGGCGCGTGACGTTTCCAAGACTTCGACGTTTCGGCTGCAGACATTCCGGACGGCGGATTTCGGCGTGCTTGGCCATGCCGACGGTGACGCGATTGTGTATTACCGCAAGCCATTGCGGCGGACAGCGCCGGATACCGAATTCGACGTGCGGATGCTCGACGCGTTGCCGCGGGTGGATATCGTTTATTCGTATATCGGATCGGACGGCACGGCCTCTCGCGCCTTCGTGGCGGCCGGGGCGAAGGGGATTATCTCCGCCGGGTTCGCGCCTGGTTTCGCGGGCGCCGGCGAGGCAGCGGTGCTGGCGGACGCTGTCGCCCGCAGCGGGTTGGTGGTGGTGCAGTCCACCCGCGCCGGCAGCGGGCGGACGTTCCGGGGCACCAAACTACGTGAAATGGGCTTTCTCGCGTCTGACAATCTGACGCCGCAGAAGGCGCGTATCCTGCTGTCGCTGGCCTTGACGGTCAGTAACGATCCCACCGAAGTCGAGAGAATATTTGCGACCTACTGAAATCTGGCCCGCATATCTGGGGGATCGCGCGATGCGGCCGGGGATGGCCGCTTCGCCCCGGGCTCACACCAACAGCGCTACCAGAACAGATCCGTTCCCAGGTGGAACAGGCAATCGCCCCGGACGGTGCGGCCCGGCATGCGCTTGCACAGAACGAAGCCGTCTCGCTCGAAGTGGACTGTCTGAGCCTGCGCCCATGGGGTTTCTGGTGTATGAATGCGCGCCGCCGGCTGGCCAGCAACCACGGTGTCGCCCGGTTCCACCAGCGGTTCGAACAGGCCGATGCCTGGCGCGTAGACGAAATAGTCCGGCCCGCCCACGTCCAGAATACGCACCGGGCCGGGCTCGGCGGTGGCGGCGTCGGTGATCCCCATATGGGCGAGGATGTTGCGTAGCCCGCGCTCGGCGACGCGAAGTGCTGCTGTGGTTAAGGTGCCGCTGCCGCCGAGTTCCGATCCAAGCGACAGCTTGCCGGCACGCTGGGCGGCGCCGCTTGTCGTGCGGCCGGCGCCCTGGCCGGGCTGGGCGTGGCCGACATAGCTGACGGGGGCGGCGAATGCCTTCAGCGCGGCCACCAGCTTTGCCTGCCGTTCGGGGTTTTCGTCGTCCTGGCCCATCAGGGCGGAGGGGACGTAGTGGAGAGACGAGCCGCCGGAGTGCAGGTCCACGATCATGTCGGCGCGAGCGACCAGCTCATGCTCGATGTAGTAGGCGATCTGTTCGGTGACGGAGCCTTGCGGGTTCCCGGGGAACAGGCGGTTGAGGTTGCCCTCGTCGATGGGCGAGGTGCGGGTGCCTGCTACGGCTGCCGGCAGGTTGGCGGCAGGCAGCAGGATGACCCGGCCTTGGATCGCTTCCGGTTTTAGGGTGCGCGCGAGGTTGCACAGCGCCACCTGGCCTTCGTACTCGTCGCCATGCGTGCCGGAGACAAAAAGGGCCGTGGGGCCGGTGCCGTTCTTCAGCACCACGATGGGGATGGGGATGTAGCCGTAGGCGGAGCGGTGCACCGAGTGAAACAGTCGGATGTAGCCGTATTGTGCGCCGGCGGCATCGAAATCGACCTCGGGCACCAAAGCGGTTCGGCTCATGTTGTGTCTCCATAAAGATGACAGGCGACCAGATGTCCCGGTGCCTGTGCAGCCAGGGCTGGGTCTTTTTCCCGACAGACCGGCATCGCCATCGGACAGCGCGTGTGGAAGCGGCATCCGGTGGGGATCGCCATGGCGCTCGGGATATCGCCGCCGACCGGGCTGCGGCGGGCACGACGTTCTGCCCGCCCGATGGGCGACAGAGCGGGCACGGAGGCGATCAGCGCCTGGGTGTAGGGGTGCATCGGGCGGGCGTAGAGCGTGCGTTTGTCCGCCTGCTCCACCACACGGCCGAGATAC
>JBBROR010000155.1:0-7908 GCA_038229175.1 Acetobacterales bacterium
CTCGGTGAATTCTCCACTGGTGATCGACAGCACCGAGACCATCGTGCTGGAGCACGCGCTGAAGCTGCACGGAGGCAAGCCCATCATCAACTCGATCAACTTCGAGGATGGCGAACAGGCCGCCGAAGATCGACTGATCCTAGCCAAGAAGTTTGGCGCCGCGGTGATCGCGCTGACCATCGACGAAGAAGGCATGTGCAAGACACCGGAATCGAAACTTGCCGTTGCAACAAGACTCGTTGATTTTGCCTGCAACAAGCACGGCCTGCAGCAATCCGACCTTCTCATCGATCCGCTCACCTTCACCGTGGCCACCGGCAACGAAGACGATCGCAAGCTGGGCCAGTGGACCTTGGAAGGGATCAAAATGATCCGCGACAAGTTCCCGGACATCCAGATCATTCTTGGGTTATCCAACATCTCGTTCGGCCTCAACCCGGCCGCGCGTGCCGTGCTGAACTCGGTGTTTCTCGATCACGCCGTCAAGGCCGGCATGTCCGGCGCCATCGTGCATGTCTCCAAGATCCGCCCACTGCATCTGATCGCAGCCGAAGAATTGAAGGTGTGCGAGGACCTGATCTTCGACAGGCGCGAGGAAGGCTACGACCCGCTGAAGAAGCTGTTGGAAATCTTCGCTGACCGGAAGTTGATCGACGCGGTCAAAAAGGTTCGCTCTCCCACGGTGGAAGGCCGGCTGAAGGACCGCATCATCGACGGTGATCGGAAAGGACTTACCGATGAGTTGAACGAGGCGCTTGTCACCCTGGAGCCGCTCGACATCATCAACAACATCCTGCTCGATGGTATGAAGGTGGTGGGCGAGCTGTTCGGTGCCGGCAAGATGCAGCTGCCGTTCGTGTTGCAATCCGCCGAGACCATGAAGGCCGCCGTGGCCCACCTGGAACCGCTGATGGAACGCGTTGAAGGCCAGGAAAAAGGCACCATCGTTCTTGCCACGGTGAAGGGCGACGTGCACGACATCGGCAAGAACCTGGTCGACATCATCCTCACGAACAACGGCTACCGCGTGGTCAATCTGGGCATCAAGGTTGGCCTGGCCGACATGGTGGCAGCCGTGCGCGAGCATAAGGCGCACGCCATCGGCATGAGCGGCCTGCTGGTCAAATCCACCGTCGTGATGCGCGAGAACCTTGAGGAAATGTCCAGGCAGGGCCTCGATGTTCCGGTTCTGCTCGGTGGCGCCGCTCTCACGCGCAACTATGTCGAGGATGATTGTGTCCGGGCCTATGCCTGTGGCCGTGTCGCCTATGCGCGCGACGCGTTCGACGGCCTGCATTTGATGGACCGCGTCACCGGCAACGGCTTTGATGATTACCTCGCCGTGCTGCAATCCAAACGCTCCGGCAAGGCGCGCAACACCAAGCGCACCCTGGGCCAGGCAGACGTCAACGCGTTCCGCCCGGTGGACCTCGCCACCGTGCAGGCTCGCCGCCGGCGCATCACACAGGACCAGCCGGTGATCACGCCGCCGTTCTGGGGCGCCCGCGTGGTGGAGGCAGCGGCGAAATCCGTCGTGCCGTTCATCAACGAACGCAGCCTTTATCAATTCCAGTGGGGCTTCAGGAAGCAAGGCCGCGACCTCACCGATTTTCTCGGCTGGGCCAAGCAGGAACTGCGCCCGGTGATGCGCCGGATGCTCACGCTTTGCGAAGACCAGGACATTCTGAAGCCGCAGGCGGCCTACGGCTACTGGAAGGCTGCCGGCCAGGGCAACGACCTCATCGTGTTCGACCAGGACGGCACCACCGAACTTTGCCGCTTCGCCCTGCCGCGCCAGCCGAAGGAGGATGGTGAGTGCATCGCCGATTTCTTCCGCGACGTGGACGACGCGGAACGAGACGTCATTGGCCTGCAGGTTGTCACCGTCGGCCAGAAGGCATCCGACACCGCACGGGTGTGGTTCGAGGACAACCGGTATCAGGACTACCTCTATCTGCACGGCCTGTCAGTCGAGATGGCCGAGGCGATGGCCGAGGTCACGCACAAGCGCATCCGCGCCGAGCTTGGCTTTTCCGGCGAAGACGACCGCGACATCGAAAAGATGCTCGGTCAGGCCTACCGCGGCAGCCGATACTCCTTCGGCTACCCCGCTTGTCCACGCCTGGAAGACCAGGCTGTGTTGCTGAAGCTGTTGGGTGCGGAGCGCATCGGGGTAGATCTGTCCGATGAGTTCCAGCTGCATCCGGAACAGTCCACCAGTGCCATCGTGGTGCTCAACGCGCGGGCGAAGTATTTTTCGGTGTGACCCCGGCTGCCAAAGCCGGTGGCTGACATCGCGATAATCGGCTGGTCGATGCGTTCAGGCGCCGCCCTGGTCGTGTGTCTGCTGGCGGCCGGGTGTGGTGCACCCGGCCTGTCTCCTTTCGCCAGCTGCGGCCCCGGCCCGCGGGCCGAGTTGGCCATACAGATGCGCGAACAACTGCCGGTGGTGCGCGTCACGGTCAACGGTCGCAGTGCCGACCTCATCGTGGACACCGGCGCCACCACCACGGTGTTCAACCGCAACGCCGCCGCCCTTCTGGGCCTGCAGGCGATGGCCGGGCGGGGGCTGACCTACACCTCCGTGCAAGGCATCGGCCAAGCCTTGCGGGCCACGATCGAAACGCTGCGGCTCGGGCCCTGGACACTGGCTGATCTGGCGGTGGCGGTGGTCGACGAAACGCCGGAAGACGGGGTTCTTGGGCTGGATATCCTGACGCGCTACGACATCGATGTGCATCTGCAGCAGAACGAGATCGTGCTGCATAAGGCAGGGCTGTGCCCGGGCGAGACGCCACCATTGGCCGGCGAGATCCTGGAGCTGCCCACCGCACGGCTGGCGGCACGCTCCGGCTTTGGCCCGCCTGGCCAAACCCAGGTGCTGGAGCCATACCTGGTCGTGCCCGCGCGGCTGGACGGTGCGGCAACCTTCGCCATGCTGGACACCGGGGCCGCCGCCGGAACCCTGGTCTCCACCGCGTTGGCGAGCAAGGCCGGAATGCCGGCAGGTGCAGACCAGGCGACGTCCATCTCCGTGCTGGGTTTCGGCGCGCGGGCGCAACTCGGCCGGCATCGTTTCGCCGAGCTGCTGGTCGGGCGGGAGCGGTTTGAGAACCCCGTGCTTCTGGTGGGCGGAGACCCGAACGTGGCCTTCCCGATCATCCTCGGCTACGACTATTTCAGCACCCACCGGGTGTGGTTCAGTTTCGCCTCGAACCGCATCTTCGTGGTTGCACTGCCGCGGCCCTAAACCAGCCCAGCCGATTGCAGCCTGACATCGTCCCACGTCCTTGCTAGACCCGCCGCAGAACAGCGTCGGCGGTGCGCAGTGAGACAGGCAGAACGCATGGCGGCCGGCAGCATCGCTGTCGGCGTCGTGGTCTTGGCGTTGAAGACCGCGGCCTGGTGGGTCACCGGCAGCGCCGGCCTGTTTTCAGATGCCGCCGAATCCACCGTCAACGTGGTCGCCGCCATCGTGGCACTTCTCGCTCTTCGCTTTGCCGCCCAGCCGGCGGATGCCAACCATCCCTACGGGCACGACAAGGCCGAATTCTTCGCCGCCGTCATCGAAGGCTCGCTGATCGTGCTGGCCGCGGTGCTTATCGTGGAACAGGCCTGGCAGAGCTTTCTCAATCCCGCACCGCTGGAGCAGGCCTCCCTCGGCCTCGCGCTCAACGCCGGGTCCAGCGTCATCAATGTGATGTGGGCCATCCTGCTGGGCCGCAGCGGCCGCCGCCTGCGATCGCCCACATTGCTGGCCGACGGCAAGCATCTGATGGCCGATGTGGTCACATCCGCCGCGGTGCTGATCGGCGTTGGCCTGGTGATGCAAACCGGGATCATCTGGCTCGATCCAGCGGTGGCGGTGCTGGCGGCCGCCTATGTGCTGGTGTCCGGCATTCTGGTCATCAAGGGCTCGGTGGGGGGGCTGATGGATGCCGCACCCTCCATCGACATTGTGGGCCGAATTCGCGAAATCGTGGGCGTGCAGGCCGAAGGCGCCATCGAGGCGCATGATCTGCGCACCCGCCATGCCGGAAGATTGACGTTTCTGGAATTCCACCTGGTGGTTCCCGGCGCCATGTCGGTCCGCGATGCCCACGCTATCTGTGACCGGATCGAGACCGCATTGAAGACTGAGATGGACGGGCTGATGATCACCATCCATGTCGAGCCGGAGGGCAAGGCGAAGCACCTGGGCGTTCCTGTGCTGTGATCCGGCTCGCGGTCGCGTCCCGGCCATCCGGGCGTGGCCTGTGTCTGGCGGCGTTGGCCGCTTTACTTGTGCACGCCCTGTTGGCGATCGGCCTGATCGCAGGGCCCCTGCTGCGGCCCGCACCCTCAGCGCCCTCAGCACCGGACGAGGTGGCGCAGATCGAGCTGTTGATGGGCGAGGGCGCGCAACAAACCGGAACCCCGCCGCCATCCCCGCCGCTGGCGGCCCCGTTGCAGGACGGTGCCGGCGTTCCCGCCCCCCCTCCGGCGTCGTCCCCGCCTACGTCGTCCCCGCCTGTGTCGTCCCCACCCATCCCAGCCCCACCAGTCACACCACCACCCGTAGAGGCCGCGCAGCCGCCCCTGCAAACGCCAGAGGCGGCCGCATTGACGCCCGCGGCCCCAGCCTCGATCCGCCTGGGCGATGGAATTGCTGCGCCACCTGTCGACAATCCGCTGGATTTCGTGACTGCCGACCCGAATGTGCGCAACGTGGCGCCCGAATATCCGGCGGAAGCGGTGCGGCGGCGCGAACGCGGTCTGGTCAAACTCGCTTTGCGTATCGATATTGACGGGCGCGTGGTAGCGGTGGCGATCGTGAAATCCTCCGGCTTCCCGCGTCTGGACGAGGCTGCGCGCAAAACACTGTCAACCTGGCGGTTCCGGCCCGCCTTCAAGGATGGCCACGCGGTCGAGAGCGTGTTGGAGCAGCCGATCGAATTCACCAACTAGTGGTCCAAACCTGACGCTCACGACCCAAGCGTCAGGGGATTTGGCCAACAAAATCAGAGACTAGTAGTTGAAATCTGAGGACTCTTCCGTCAGATTTAAACCACTAGTGGTCCGATCCAATCGGGCAGTTCAGCCCGGTTGGTGAATCGGCCCACACTATCAATCTGGTGCTCTGACACATGCTGCACCATGTCTTCGAGACAGAGCACTAGGATGCAATACCAATGATCAGGATCGATCGCGTCACCACCCGCGGCGGCGACCAGGGCGAAACCTCGCTGGGCGACGGCACGCGCCTGCGCAAGGACGCCGTTCGCGTGGAAGCCTATGGCAGCGTGGACGAGGCCAATGCGGCGATCGGCATGCTGCGCCTGCATACCGAGGGCGAACCCGACGCCATGCTGGCGCGCATCCAGAACGACCTGTTCGACGTCGGCGCCGATCTCTGCGTGCCAGGCACCGCCGGGAAAAGGCTGCGCCTGACCGACGCGCCCTCGCTGCGGTTGGAGCGCGAGGTCGCTGGCATGGTGGCCACGCTGCCGCCGCTCACCAGCTTCATTCTGCCAGGCGGCACGCCGGCGGCAGCCAACGCCCATCTGGCCCGCACCGTCACGCGCCGGGCCGAACGCCGGGTGGTGACGCTGGCCGCGTCCGAGGACATCAACCCGGCGGTGGTGCTCTATCTCAACCGCTTGTCCGACCACCTGTTCGTGCTGGGTCGCGTGCTGAACGACCACGCGGCGCGCGATGTACTGTGGGTGCCCGGCGCTTCGTCCCAGCCCGTGCCTGAGCAGGGTAAAAACTGAAAGAAAACAACCGGCCCCTTGATCAACCCCCATGTTTTGGCCCATGTGTGAAACATGAGCGATCCGTATGAAACCTTGGGTGTGCGTCGCGGTGACAGCGAAGACACGATCCGTAAAGCATATCGCAAGCTTGCCAAACGCCATCACCCCGATCTGAACCCCGACAAGCCAGACGCGATGGAGCGCTTCAAGGCGATCAACGCGGCCAACCAGATCCTGTCCGATCCGGAACAGCGCGCGCGGTTCGACCGTGGCGAGATCGATGGCGATGGCGTCGAAAAGCGGCCGGAACGCCCAGCCAACCGCCAGCGCGACGCCTACGCCAACGGGGCCCAAGGCTTCGGAGGACAGGGCTTCGGGGGGCAAGGCTTCGCGGCGGAGGATTTCGACGACATCTTCGGCGGCGCCTTTGGGGCCGCGCGCCGCGGGCCGGCAAAGGGTGCCGACGCGCATTACAGCCTGACGGTGAGTTTCCTGGATGCCGCCAACGGCATCGTCCGGCGCCTTACGCTGCCAGACGGCCGAACCCTCGATGTCACCATCCCCGCCGGCCTGCAGGATGGGCATTCCATGCGCCTCAAAGCCCAGGGCAATCCCGGACGCGGCGGTGGCCCGGCCGGCGACGCGATCGTGGAGATCAGCGTGGCGGCGCATCGCTATTTCCGCCGCGACGGCAACGACGTGCTGCTCACGCTGCCTGTCACGCTGAAGGAGGCGATCCTCGGCGCGTCCGTCGAGGTGCCCACCGTCAAGGGAAGGCTTCGCCTGACCGTGCCGCCCCATTCGGCCACCGGCACAAAACTGCGCCTGTCCGGGCGCGGCATCGCCGGCGGCCACCAGATCGTGGATTTGAAGGTGATGCTGCCGCCGCAGCCGGAACCGGCGCTGGATGCGTTCTTGAAGGATTGGGAGCCCACGGTTCCCTTCGATCCACGGGTGGCGTTGGAGGATCCGTCGTGATCAGTCTCACCGTCATCACAACCCGATATCCCGGCGTCACCCTGCAGCATGTCACGGAATGGGTGGCCCGCGGCTGGGTGCAGGCCGAGGGTGCCGCGCCGGACCTGCTGTTCGCCGAGCAGGATATCGCGCGGCTGCGGCTGCTGTGGGATCTGCAGGTGGACCTCGCCATCGACGTGGAAGCCCTGCCGGTCGTCTTGTCGCTGCTGGACCAGGTGAGCGCCCTGCGCAGCGCCTTGACAGCCGCGGTGCCCGAACTGGGCACAGCGCCGGATGCATTAAAGCAGCGCGTGGCCACGGCGTTGTATCGCTGATCGCCGATGCTGCCCTAAAATCGGAATACGGCCAGGACAAGCTCAACAAAGATCAGCAGCAGGATGGCCGCCTCCATCGCCTGCGACCGGCTTGACGATGCTTCGTCATAAAGTGCCGTATAGGTGTCCCTGATGATCGAAAGCTTGCGCTGCACCGCGTGGCTGACGGTGGGCACGCGGTAGAGATCAAGCGCTGCGGCATAGATGCGGGCAAGATAGACGTCTTCCGTCACCTGCAACGCGTTGTCCACCTTCTCGGTCAACTCCGTCACCTCGGCCACCAGCGTGGTCAACGTCCGCGCCAGGCCGGAATAGCGACGGGCCGACAGCAAATTCCACTGCGAGCGCGTGGCCTCCACCAGGTCGTACATGCGCGGCAGCTCGTCATCCAGCAGCTCGTCGTAGTAGCGCATTTCCAGCAACTGGGCGTTGGCCACCTCCAGCACATCGGCCACGTCGCTGTCGCCACGCGGCTCGTAGATGAAAGCGCGGTCCCAGGTGAGCACCACGAGGTCGTCGGCATAATAGGAAAATCGCTGCCGCAGCAGATCGGCCCGCGCCCCATCCGACAGCATCCGCGTCTCGCCGGACAGCAGCGGCACGAGATCGACGCGCTGCAGAATTTCAGCTGCCGTGAACCGGCTGTCGAAATCCTGCACCACACCGATCAGATAGTCTTCGGCAATCGTGGAAAGCGCGGGCTTGACCAGGGCCGCCGCCAGCACGCTGCGCAGATGCGCGAGCATCCGCTCCCAGATCGCGGTCTCGGCGGATTGGCCCACATGGCGGTCCACCGCATTCAATATTTTCGTGTAGTCGTCCCACTCCATATTTGGGGTATTGACGCGCAGCGCCAGCGAAACGGCGCCGAAATCATAAAG
>JBBROR010000156.1:0-7863 GCA_038229175.1 Acetobacterales bacterium
CCAAGACGGCAGCCACCACGCCGTTGAAGCGGGTGGCGCAGGCCGATGACGTGGCGGCTGCGATCCTGGCCTGTGCCACCCATCTCACCTTCTCCACCGGCACCAATATCGTCGTCGACGGTGGCCGGGCTCTGTAGGGAAGCAGCCAGATGCGTGCTCCACTCACCAAGGTTTTCATGACAAGGTGCTGCGGATGATCGAGGATCCTGACGGGCAGATTGGCAATCCGCGGGAGGTGCGTGAGACCTGTGGCCTGTCGACCCACCTCGTGGATGCCTGAGCGATGTCCAACACGATGATTGCGGTGGAAGCCAGGTCTCTGCGGCTGGATACGAAGGCGGCCGATGCGCAACGCGTCAATCCCCGGCTGGAGACACGGCGATTGGTGCGTGGCGCCGATGACGTGCTGGTGGAGATCCGCGCGGCGGCTGTCAATCCGTCTGACGTGAAGGCCGCCATGGGCATGATGCCGTATGCGGTGTTTCCGCGCACGCCGGGGCGGGACTATGCGGGCGTGGTGATCGAAGGGCCGGATGCGTTGATGGGGGCGGAAGTATTCGGGTCCTCCGGCGATCTCGGTATTCGGCGAGACGGCACGCATGCGAGCCATCTGGTGGTGGAAGCTGCTGCTGTGGTCATCAAGCCTGCGAATATCACCCTGGCGGAGGCAGCCGGGATCGGCGTACCGTTCGTGACGGCGCTGGAGGGCTTCAGGCGGGCGGGAATGCCGAGGCCGGGCGAGACGGTGCTGATCATGGGGCTGAACGGCAAGGTGGGCCAGGCGGCGGCGCAGATTGCCACGTGGCGCGGGGCGCATGTGATCGGCGTGGTGCGCAAGCCAGAAGCATATGCCGGACATGCGAGCGCTGCGGTCGATGTTGTCGTGTCCAGCACGGCGCCGGTGGCGGCTGCAGTGATGGCGCTGACGGGCGGGAATGGGGCAGACATCGTGTTCAACACGGTGGGCGATCCGTATTATCAGGATGCGCACCAGTCGACCGCAAAATTGGGGCGGCAGATCCTGATTTCCGCAGTCGACAAGATCGTGCAGTTCAACATCTTTGAATTCTATCGCGGCCGGCACACGTATGTTGGCATCGACACGCTGGCGCTGTCTTCGGTGGAGACCGGTGACGTGCTGCGCGAATTGGCCCCGGGATTTGCGAGCGGCCATCTGAAGCCGTTCCCGATCGCCGCCGGTGCGGTCTATGCTTTGGCGGATGCGGCACGCGCATATGTGGCGGTGCTTGGATCATCGCGCGACAGGATCATCTTCGACCCTGGACTTTAACATGGCGCCTGCAGGCGCTTGGGGAGGCCACCAATGAAAAATATGCTCCGGGCCTGCGTGGCCGTTGTCGCACTTGGCTTTTCGATGGCGGCACGGGCCGAGACGCCGGTGAAGATCGGCATTGGCTTTGGCGTGGGCTTCTTGCCGATGTTCATCGCCGATGAGATGAAGCTGGTGCAGAAGCATGCGGCCGCGGCCGGGCTTGATGTGACGCCAAGCTATATCCGCTTTTCCGGATCTTCGGCGATGCAGGACGCGGTGCTTTCGGGTGCGGTGGATATGGGCGTCTACGGCGTGGCGGCGATGTTGATCGCCTGGGACAAGGCGCGCGGGACCGGCCAGCAGGTGTTCGGGATTGCAGGCGTGAATTCGACGCCGCTTGTGCTGGTCACGAACAAGGCCGGCGCCAAGGACATCACCGATCTTGGTGCAGGCGATAAGATATCGATGCCGGCGATGGTGTCGCCGCAGATGTATGCGCTGCAGATGATTGCCGAGAAGCGGTATGGGGCGGGGCAGCAGGACAGGTTCCGGACGTCTGTGGTGGCGTTGCCGCATCCGGAATCGGTAAACTCGCTGTTGACGGGGGCCACGGAAGTCAAAGCGTATTTCTCGACGCCGCCGTTCACGCAGATTGTGCTCGACAGCGGCAAAACGCATGTGCTGACAACGTCTGAGGAGGCGTTTGGCGGGCGTTCGACGTTTTTGGCGCTGGGTGCAACCAAGAAGTATCTCGACGCCAATCCGAAGATGGCCGAGGTGATGGTGAAGGTGTTGCGCGAGGCCGGTGATGTAATCCGCAACACTCCTGAGAAGGCGGCTGAGATCTATCTCAAGGTTGAGCCTTCCAAGGTGTTGGATGTGGCGCGGGTGACGGCGCTGCTGAAATCGGAAAAAGACGATTTCGGGGTTGAGGTGACCGGCGTGAAGGCCACGGCCGACTTTATGGGACGCGTTGGAGGATTGAGGCGAGTGCCGGCTTCTTACAGCGACGTATTTCTGCCGGTGATTGCGGATACCAAGAGCAACTGAGGGTCCATCGCGGCATCGAAGCTGGCCTGGAGGCCACGCGCAGAGAGGCCGCGATGGATGACCACGATTTCCGTGCCGCCCTCCCCACGCGCCTGTCTGGCGGGCTCGGGGAGCCAGGTGGAGGGGTGCAGGACGTGGTGGACGGCTTGGATGACGAGCAGCCTTGGCTCGTCCTGCAGCGCCACCAGGCCTTTGAGGCGGAGGATTTCGGGGCCGTGCAGCGACAGGAGTGAGTCGAGCCAGAGCGACAGGGCCTGGGGCGACACCGGGCGCGATGCTCGGATGACGACGGAGGCGATGCCGTGGTGGTGGTCGTGATCGTGGTGGGGATAGTTGTGGTGGTTGTGATGGAGCCAGCGGGCGAGTCTGCTGTCTGACGCAGCGTGTTCAGGGCCCAGGCCGAACACGTCTTCGGGCCGGACGCCGTCACGGGCCACGGTCAGGATCGGCGCCAGGGTGTTGCAGCGGCGAATGGCGCGCTCGGCCTCGGCCTCCTGTGCGGGGGAGACCAGGTCGGTTTTCGTGAGCAGGATGCGATCGGCAAGGGCTGCCTGGTTCTGCGCCTCGGTCTGGTGGGCCAGCTGGTCGCGGGCGTGGACGGCGTCGACGGTGACGACGATGCCGTCGAGGCGGCAAGGCTGGCCGCTGTCGAGGATGCTGTGGATCACGGGGGCTGGATCCGCGAGGCCAGTGGTTTCGATGGCGATGCGGGAGAACCAGGGGAGTTCGCCCGACTCGCGCTTGCGAAAGAGTTCGGCGAGCGTGTCTGCGATGTCGCCGCGAACGGTGCAGCAGATACAGCCGTTCTTGAGCAGGACGGCATTCTCGATGGCCTGTTCGATGAGCAGGTGGTCGAGGCTGATCTCCCCGAATTCGTTGATGATGACGGCGGTGTCCAACAGGTTCGGCGCGCGCAAAAGCTGATTCAGCACGGTGGTTTTGCCGCTGCCGAGAAAGCCGGTGATGACCGTTACGGGAACGGTTGCGGGAGTATTGACTTGCACGGTCCGCCCCTGCGTCATGTTTGTAAAATCATAGACGGGAGTGGACAGGCATGGCGCAACCGGAATCGCTGAACATGCGGTTGATTTCGCATGATCGGCTGGCAGGTTTTGGCGGGATCGGCGAGGGCATGAGCATGCAGCTCAGGAATGGCCGTCGCATCCTGTGGCTGGCGCATGAATCGGCGCCCAAGAACTTCACCGGTGTGGACGTGACCGACCCCACCAAGCCGCGGGTGATCTGCCAGACAGAGTTGCCGCACCGCAATGTGCGGTCCAACTCGCTGGAGGTGTGCGGGGACCTGATGGCGGTGGCGTATCAGACCAGCACGCATGGGTTGCAGCCTGCTGGGGTCGAGATGTTTGACATTTCTGACCCGGAGAACCCACGGGCGGTTGGGTTCTTTGATTGCTCCGGTCCTTGTTCGCGGGGCGTGCACCAGGTGTGGTTCATCGATGGGAAGACGGTGTATTTCGCAGGGGGTGCTCCGGATTTCACGCCGCATAACCTGCTCGATGACCAGCCGTTTCGGGCGATCGATGTAAGCGACCCCACGAAGCCCCGGGAGATCAGCCGCTGGTGGTATCCTGGCACCGCCGTGGGCGACACGGCGCCGCCGCCGCCGCGGCATCCGAAGTTCGACAGTGGGTGGCGGGCGCACAATACCAACGTGTATCCGGATCATCCCGATCGGGCCTATGTGGGATATCTCGATGGCGGGGCCATCATCCTTGATATTTCGGAGTTGTCGGCGCCGAAGATGGTGGCGCATTGGAATCCGCATCCGCCGTTTCCGGGTTTCACGCACACCGCAATGCCGTTGTTCGATCGGGACCTGATCGTGGTGTCGGATGAGTGCGTGCGCGACGATGGGCAAGATTGGCCGAAGCTGGTGTGGCTGCTGGACGCGCGGATGGAGAACAATCTCGTTCCCATCTCCACCCTTCCCTTGCCGCCACTCGAGGAACATGCGTTTCGGGGCGGGCGCTATGGCGCGCATAACCTGCATGAGAACCGGCCTGGGCCATCGTTTCGGTCGGATACCGTGCTGTTCGGGACTTATTTCAATGGTGGCGTGCGGGTGCATGACATCAGCAATCCGTTTCAGCCGAAGGAGATCGCGCATTACGTACCGGAAGGGCCGGCCGAAACGCAGAAGGCCATTCAGATCAACGATGTTTACGTCGATGAGAACCGGATTATCTATGCGGCCGATCGGTTCAATGGTGGGCTTTACACCATGGAAATGACCGTGTGAATCTAGCGGCGGAACGGACTTCTGGGCAGTGCCTCACCTGTCCAGAAGTCCCACAGCGGCGGTGGGGTTGTAAGCACCTGCGTGCCGTCCCAAAACGCGAGATCGGCACGGCGCCAGGTCTCGCCGATCTGCCACCAGGCGCGGGGCAAGGGGCGTAGGGCCGACCAGCACCAATCCTGTGGCTTATAGAGATCGTGGAAGGGGGCGAGTTGTGCCTTCAGGTCGTGCTCGCACGCCAGCACGTGCTCGGTGATCTCAACGAGGTATTTCGAGACCGATCGGCGTAAGGCCCTGTTGTAATCACCACAATCCCGAAGCAGCCAGGCTTCGAGTGCCGCCCAATGCGCATCGTGCCCGGGTGCTGCCTCGGCCCATGCTGCCAACGGCAATTTTATCGTGTTCAGACGCAAGGCATCTGCGCCGAGTTCAATGGACGGCAGGCGAGGATCGTCCAGCGCCATGGTGCGGGGAAGGCGTTCCAGCCCGTAGAAGATGCGCATGGAATCTAGCGCGGATTGAATTCGGGGTGCCAGCGAAGCAGGCGGCGGCGGAGTTGCGTCATGCCACCAACGGCCAGCAGGCCCACAACCGAGGTCTCCGCGATGCCCGAAAAAACGCCGGGGCTGTCGGCGTAGTTGCCGGCGGCGAGCATGGCGCCGCCAAGGCCTGCGCCGCCCATCAGCATTTCGGCGGCAACCGCCGTGATCAGCGAGACCGGGAGTGCGATCTGGATGCCGGTGAGGAATTGCGGCATGGCGGCGGGCAGGATCACGTCCCAGAACACGGCGGCTCGGCTGGCGCCCATGCTGCGGGCGGACCAGAGCAGCACGCGGTCGACGCCGCGTGTGCCGGCTTCGGCGGCGGCCACAACGGTGAAGATGGCGGCGAAGCTGACCATGACGATCTTGGAAAGATCATAGACGCCAAACCACAGCATGAAGACGGGCAGGAAGGCGATCTTGGGCATGGGAAAGCCCACGGAGATCAGCGGTTCGCAGAACCATCGCACAAAACGGTCTGAGGCGATGAGCATGCCGGCGGGAACGCCGATGAGGCAGGCGATGGCGAAGCCGACAAGCGCGCGATACATCGTGAGACCGGCGTTCAGCGCGAACTGGCCTGTGATGACATCGCGCCAGAGCCGCATGGCCACGACCTGGGGGGATGGCAGCAGAAACGGCTTGATCATGCCGAGCGACGTCGCAAAATACCAGATCGCCAGCAGCGCGAGGACCGGGGAGATTTTCAGGAAAAAGCGAAGCACGGCCATCAGGCGCGCCAGCGGAGGAGGTGGTCGGTCAGTGCCAGGAAGCCACGATCGGCGGCGAAGCCAAGGCCGGTTACGACCAGGATGGTGGCGAACATGGCCGCGTAGCTGCCCTGGTCGCCGAATGCGCCGATGAGGTAGCCAAGGCCGTTGGTGGCGATCACCAACTCCGATGACACCATAAGCAGGAACATGAAGGCGATGGTGGTGCGCAGGCCGGTCAGGATCTGTGGCAGGGCGGCGGGAAGCATCACCTCGCGCACCACCTCCAGGCGCGACGCGCCGAGGCTGCGGGCGGACCACGCGAGAATGGGGTCGAGGCCGCGCATGCCGTTATAGGTGCTGAGGATCATGGGCAGCAGGCAGCCGAGAAAGACCAGGAAGGTTTTGGACGTGTCGCCGAGCCCGAACCAGACCAGCACCAGCGGAATGAGGGCGGATTTCGGCAGCGGATAGAAGATCTGCACGATGGGATCGAGGGCCGATCTGATCCACGGGACAAGCGCCATGCCGGCGCCGAGTGTGGTACCGGTGCAGACGGCGATGACGAAGCCCAGAAATGCACGGCGCAGGGATGCGATGGCGTTGGTGAGGAGTTCGCCGCTGCGAAGGAGGTCGAAGAAAGCGACCACCACGTCCGAGAAGGGCGGCAGCAGGCGGGCTGAGAAAAGGCCAAGGCGGGTGGTTGCTTCCCAGATGAGTGCCACGATGACGAGTGGCAGATAGGCGGCGGCTGCCAAAATGATCTTTTCCGCGCGCGGGCCAGTCATTTCAATGGCCTTGCCGCCGGGCCTGGTCCACCTCGTCGCGCACCATGTCCCAGACATGTTCGACCATGTCGGTGAATTCGGGGCTTTTGAAAACGGCGGTGTCTTCGCGGCGGTTGAAGGACGCGTGGACCAGCCGCTTGATGCGGCCTGGGCGGGCAGACATCACTGAGATGGTGTCTGCGACACTGAGCAGGCAAGAGAAAAGTTAACTGAGCCTGAGCAAATTTGCTAGGCAGCACTAAGCGGCTTCATCGGGGGCAGGCTTGATGCAGTCAGTTTTCACCTGATCTGAGAAATCAGATGGGCGGTCAAAGGTGATGCGACGTCGCTGAAAGTGGGTTGGCGGTTCCAAATAGTGATCGGGAGATCTCCCTGCATATGTCCGGATGCTGTCGCGACAACATTCTGCTCGGCAGAATATATATGGATTGTCTCATCGACGTAGACGGGTGTGGCAGGTGCTAGCCGGTTGAACCAAGCATATTGGGTGTATTGATTGACTCTACCCCAAACAATAAGATCTGCTCCGACTTCTTTTGAAGCTGTTCGCAAAGCCTCGACATCCAGGTCGCTGGGTATAAAAGAGTTTTTTCTCGAATATTCACCAGATTTTGCAAGCGACAAAAGTTTTATTTCATTCGTTTTAAGAAGCACCCTTGCGATTATTTCTTGCAGTGGATCTGCTGGCAGCCCGCTAGCCGAAAAGACCGCTACCGTCTGACCATTCCCAGCAGGGATGCGGTTTGACGGATTAAAGCTATCGAGGTGCGCGTCCGTTCCGGTGCAGCCTGTGATCAAACAAGCCAACGAGATAAGTAACAAATTACGCAACATCATGAGTCTGTCTCCCGCATCGGTAAATCGTTCGGAGTTGGTTAGAAAACTAAGGGATAACCTATACGTATTTCCCCTTATACTTAAGTGGTTTGATCTCCGGGGTGGGCGCTCGAATATGGTGTCGGCGAGATAGACGGCCTCCGCCACGTCGTGCGTGACGAACACCACGGTCTTTTTGGTGGCACGCCAGATCGCCAGCAGTTCTTCCTGCATGATGCGCCGTGTCTGGGCGTCGAGTGCGCCGAAGGGTTCGTCCATCAGAAGGATGTCGGGGTCGATCGCCAGGGTGCGCGCGATGGCGGCGCGTTGCTGCATGCCGCCGGAGAGTTGGGCGGGGTAGGAATTCTCAAAGCCGTTGAGGTGGACGAGGTCGATATAGTGCCTGGCGGTCTGTTCGGCCTCGGAG
>JBBROR010000157.1:0-7717 GCA_038229175.1 Acetobacterales bacterium
AGAAACCGCGCCTACATTGTGGGCGCGTATGAGCATCCGACGCGCAAGGCGCCGGACAAGTCGGTGGCGCAGCTGCACGCCGAGTGTGCGCGTGGGGCGCTGGAGGATGCGGGGCTGACGAAGGACGACGTGGACGGGTATTTCTGTGCTGGCGATGCGCCTGGCATGGGGCCGCTGTCGATGGTCGACTACATGAACCTGAAGGTGCAGCACGTGGATGCCACCGATATCGGTGGCAGCTCTTACATTATGCTGGTGGCGCATGCGGCCGAGGCGATTGCCATGGGCAAGTGCTCGGTGGCGCTGATCACCCTGGCGGGGCGGCCGCGCAGCGAGGGGGGGATGCAGGCGCGGGTTGGCAGTCCGGGCCAGCCGGACGTGCAGTGGGAATATCCGTTCGGTGTGACGGTGGCCAACGCCTACGGGCTGTGCGCGATGCGGCATATGCACGAATACGGCACCACGTCCGAGCAGCTCGCCTGGATCAAGGTGGCGGCGTCGCATCACGCGCAGTGGAACCCGAACGCCATGTTGCGCGACGTGGTGACGGTGGAGGAGGTGGTGAATTCGCCGATGGTGACCGACCCGCTGCACCGGCTGGATTGCTGTGTCATTTCCGATGGTGGCGGCGCGCTGGTGGTGGTGTCGCCCGAGATTGCCCGCACGCTGAAGCGGCCTTTGGTCGCAGTACGCGGGGCCGGGGAGGCAACCAAGCACACGATGGCGGGGGACGTGGACCTGACCTACTCAGGCGGCCGATGGTCTGGGCCGATCGCGTTTGCCGAGGCGGGGATCAAGCCTTCGGACATCAAATACGCCTCGATCTATGACAGCTTTACCATCACCGTGCTGATGCAACTGGAAGATATCGGGTTTTGTGAGAAGGGCGCCGGCGGAAAATTCGTGTCTGACGGCAACCTGATCTCGGGGGTGGGCAAGTTGCCGTTCAACACCGATGGCGGCGGGCTGTGCAACAACCATCCGGCCAATCGTGGCGGCATCACCAAGGTGATCGAGGCGGTGCGGCAGTTGCGCGGCGAGGCGCATCCCAAGGTGCAGGTTCCGAACTGCGATCTGGCTTTGGCCCATGGCACCGGCGGGCTGTTGGGCACGCGGCACGGCTCGGCCACCCTTATTCTGGAGCGCCAATGATGACCGACGTCAAGGTGAAGGAACGCGCCATTCCGGCCCCTACGCCGAGCCCTGAGACCAAGGCGTTCTGGGACGCCGCTGGTCACGGAAAATTTGTCCTGCCGCGCTGCTCGGCCTGCGGGAAAACCCATTGGTATCCGCGTGCGATCTGCCCACATTGTTTCGGTGACTGCACCGAGTGGGTGGAAGCCTCTGGCGACGGCACGATCTACAGCTATTCCGTGATGCGTCGTGCGCCGGAACCTTACGCCATCGCTTATGTGACGCTGGCGGAGGGGCCGACGATGTTGACCAATCTGGTGGGCTGCGATTTTGACCGGTTGCGCATCGGACAGGCGGTTCGGTTGCAATGGGTGGCCACCGAGGGGGGGCCGCCGGTGCCTTGTTTCACACCTGCGTGAGATGTCTGTTGGCCTGAACGTTAAAGTCTGACGAGGTTAACCCATTGTTTTAAAACGCGTGTTTATGTGCTTGGGTGAAGCAACCCAAGCACATCATGATCGGGAGGGAGATGTGACATGCAGATCCGAACAGCCTTCATCTTCGGCGGCCTGGCACTGGCGGCCGGTTTTGCGCGTGTGCCCGCTATGGCGGCGAGTGCGGCATGCAGTGGGGCTGCATTGACAGAAATCCGGATGGCCGAGTGCCTGTCGCCGGCCACCCGTGGCATACGCCCGGCCCAACCCGCCACAGGCCAAGCCGCCACAGGCCAACCCGCCACAGGCCAACCCGCCACAGGCCAACCCGCCACAGGCCAAACCGGGGCCGCCGCTGCGTCGCAGCAATCGTTCCAGGCGCAGCCGGGGCTTGACCTTGAGATCAAGTTCCCGTTTGGCAGCGCCGAGTTGACCGGCGATGCCAAGGCGTTGCTGCAGAAGCTGGCTCATGTTTTGGTAGCCGATGCATTGGCGTCGCGCCCCATCAAGGTGGTAGGCCACACCGATGCTGCTGGCAGCGACGAGCTGAACGCGGTGCTGTCTGTGGCGCGTGCCGAGGCGGTGAGCACGTATCTGGCCGAGCAGGGCGTGCCCGGGCGCCGGCTGGTAGCGTCGGGCGTGGGCAAGAGGGATCACAAGAACCCGCAGGACCCGCTGGCGGCGGAAAACCGGCGTGTGGAGATTTTGCCGGCGGGCTGAGCTGTCAGCCGGACGGCGGCGGCTCGGTCTCGGGTTTCGGGGGGCGGGCCAGTTGGGCCATGACGGCGTTCTCCACCGCCTGGCCCGGCGCCGGCGCGGGCATGCGTTGCAGCAGGCCCACGGTAGCGCGCACCTGGCGCAGATGGCGGCGGCAGAAACGGCAGATCGACAGATGAAAGGTCAGCGCTAGACGGCGCGCCCAGGGCAGGGTGCCTTCCAGATAGTCCGTCGTCAGCTCCGTGACATCGCGGCAAACAAGCAAAATCTTCTCCTGACATCCCGGCATCTCTGCTGCCATAACATGAACGACTCGTTATCTTCCGAATCGTGACGGAGATTACGCGAATTGATGTAAAAGATACGCGGCTGGAAGGAGTAGCCGATGCTTGCTGACGATGCTGCGTTCAACACATCGGAATTCCTGACGCTTCTCCGTTCCGGCGATGATCGGGCCTATCGCCGGCTTATCCGGCGCTATCACAACGCCCTTGTGGGGGTGGCGCAGGGCATCATCGGCAGCCGCGCCCAGGCCGAGGAGGTGGTGCAGGATTCCTGGCTCGCGGTGTTCCGCAACGTGGCCCGGTTTGAGGGGCGATCGAGTCTCGCTGGCTGGATTTTCACGATTGTGACGAACAAGGCGCGCACCCGAATAACGTCTGAGGGTCGCACGGTGGCGCTGCCGGGGCTGGACGGGGTGGAACGCGCGGTGCCGACGTCGAACTTCCAGCCGGATGGGCACTGGATTGAAATTCCAGCCCTGTGGGACGTGCTGGACCCGGAGCGGCTGTTCGGCGGCCGCCAGCTTTGGGAGCATGTGCAGGACATTATCGAAACCCTGCCTGCCGGCCAGAAGGCCGTGATCATTTTGCGCGACGTGGAGAACCGCAGTGCTGAGGAGGCCTGCACGCTGCTTGGCGTGTCCCAGGAGAACCAGCGCGTGCTGCTGCACCGCGCCCGCGGGCGGGTTCGCGCCGGGATTGACGTTTTGATGGGCATGCCTGCCGCGACGCGGGTGGGACGGGCAGCGCCTGGTAGGCTTGCGTCGACCATTTCCAAATTCGTGGCCGCGTTTGTTGGGCGTGGCCAGGCCTACATGAAGTTGCGCGCCGCGGCTGCGTAGTCTGCCGTGCGGGTCATCCGCGCCATGAAGCTGCCGCTGGCCAATGGCGGCAATGGCGCGCCGTCTCGCACCGCCTTCATTGCGTCGTGCACCGCCTGGAAGGCGGCGTGGATGGGCTGGTGGCCGGTGAGAGCGATGCGCACGCCGAGCGCCTGCAACGCTGGGCCATCGGCCAATGTGCTGCCGCCGAGCACGATCGGCAGATCGCTTGCCGCTCGCAATGCATGGACCTGTTCGATCGCAGAGATCCCGGTGAAGAACAACGCGTCCACCCCCGCCTGGGTATAGATGCGCGCGCGTGCGACGGCTTCGTCCAGCCCGGCGATTGCCACCGCGGAGGTACGCCCGATGATGACCGTGGCGGGGTCTGATCGCGCGGCCAGTGCGGCGCGCATCTTGCCGAGGCCTTCCTGTTGGCTGGTGAGGGAAGGGGCCAACGTGCCGAAGGGCGTTGGCAGATCGGTGTCTTCGATGGTCAGCGCGGCCACGCCGGCGCGTTCCAGTTCCACCACCGTTCGCATCACGTTCTGGGCGTTGCCGTAGCCGTGGTCGGCATCGACCAGCAGGGGGATGGCGGCGGCCCGGGTGATGCGTGCGGTGATTTCGGCGAATTCAGACAGCGTGAGCACCACGATATCAGGCGCGCCCAGCACCGCCAGCGCGGCGGTGGAGCCGGCAAGGATGGCGCAGGAGAAGCCCAGGTCCTCGGCGATGCGCGCCGAGATCGGATCGAACACCGAGGCTGGGTGCGCGCATGTGTTCCCTGCCAGAATGGCCCTGAAAGCGGTGCGCCTTGCCGTGAAGCTCATGGTCGTATCTCCTGTCATTTCAGGCACGCCGCAGCAGGCGAACCGGGCGCGTTTGACGCACCATGGCCATCGTTGACATTTTCCGGCAACACCCCGTTTGATGGCCATCATCTCGCCAGGACAGGATTTTACGCCATGAAGATTCATGTTGCCGCTGTGACCTTGGGGCTGATCGGCAGTGTTGTGCAGCCTGCTTTGGCGAAGGACGATCTGGTGATCGGCGTGGCGCAGTTCGCGCCCAGCCTGAACCCCAACATCGACCCGACGGTGATCAAGAGCTATGTGCTCGACTTCGCCATCCGGCCGATTACCGCCTACGACAAGGACTGGACGTTGACCTGTATGCTGTGCACGCAGCTTCCCACGATCGAGAACGGTGGCGCCACATACGAGACATCGGCCGACGGCAAGAAGGGCCTGGCGGTGACGTTCACGTTGAAGCCAGACCTTAAATGGTCGGACGGCACGCCGGTGACGACGAAGGACCTGCTGTTCACGTGGAAGCTGGGTTCGGATCCGAAATCAGGATTTTCGAACAACAACCCCTGGGATCGGGCCAAGAGCATCGAGGTGGTGGATGACCGCACCGCCGTGCTGCATCTGGACCGCGTGGTGGTGGGCTACAACGAGTGGGACCAGCTGCTGCCGGCGCATATCGAGGCCAAGGCGGCAGCGGGTGCCGAGGCGGGCGAGTATTTGAAGGCCACGTTGTACAACCGGGCGCCAACCACCAAGGGGCTCTACAACGGGCCGTACATGATCACGGGTTACGAGTCTGGCGCGCAGATCGTGCTGGAGCCGAACCCTTATTGGGCGGGCACGAAGCCCGGCTTCAAGCATGTGGTGATCAAGACGATCGAGAACACATCGGCTTTGATTGCCAATCTGAAATCCGGCGATATCGACATGGCGCCGGGCGAGGGCGTGGGGTTGACGATCGATACTGTGCTGGCGCTTCAGAAGGAGCTGCCTGCAAAGTTCGATTATGTCTACAAGCCGAGCCTGACCTACGAGCACATCGACCTCAAGATCGAGAACCCGCATCTGGCCGACGTGCGGGTGCGTCGGGCGCTGCTGATGGCGATCGATCGGGATACGCTGGTGGGAAAGCTGTTCGACGGCAAGCAGCCGGTGGCGGCGACCTGGGTGAATCCGCTGAACCCCAACTATACCAAGGATACCGCGACCTACGGCTACGAGCCGGCGAAGGCCCGCGCGCTGCTGGCCGAGGCCGGCTACAAGCCGGGCAGTGACGGTATTTGCCGCGATGCCAAGGGCGAGAAGCTGAGTTTTGAATTCGCGACAACCGCGGGGAACAAGCTGCGTGAACTGGTGCAGCAGGTGTTGCAGAGCCAATGGAAGACTGCATGCGTTGAAGTAGTAATCAAGAACGAGCCGGCGCGGACGTTGTTTGGCGAGACCACCAAGAAGCGGACCTACACGGGGCTTGTGATGTATGGCTGGTCCAGCACGGTGAGCGAGGGACCGCGCAAGACGCTGTTCAGCACACAGACGCCGACGGCGGCCAACAATTTTGGCGGTGCGAACTATATCGCTTACAACGACCCCAAGATGGACAGCGATATCGCCGCCGCTGAAGAGGCCCTGGAGCTGGGGAAGCAGAAGCCAATCTGGGCGGACATGCAAAAGATGTATGCCGACCAGGTGCGCGTGCTGCCGCTGTTCTTTCGTGCCGAACCCTATGTGATTCCAAAATGGCTGAAAGGCTTCACACCCACTGGGCATGGCGACTACAGCCCGTTGTGGTCGGAAAACTGGCGCGCTGAATGATGCTGCGATGGATCGTTGTGCCACTGGCCCTGATGCTTTGTGCATCGGGCCAGGCCTTGGCCCAAGGTGCTGCTCCACCTGCGAAGGCAGTGTTCCGCGATACGCTGGTGATTGGGCTTTCGTCTTTTCCGACGCAGATGCATCCATCCATCAATCCGGAGGCGGTGAAGGCCTATATTGAAGGTTTCGCGCAGCGTCCGGTGACGGCGTTCGACACGACGTGGAGCAACACCTGCCTTTCCTGCGCCCAGCTTCCCACCGTGGAGAACGGGCTGGCCGAGATTGAGGAACGGCCGGGCGCGTTGCCGGGCATGGCCGTGACGGTGAAGTTAAAGCCCGGGCTGAAATGGGGCGACGGTATGCCGGTGACCGCGCGCGATCTGGCGTTTACCGCAAAGGTTGGCCGTGACCCCGCCTCAGGGTTTGCCAACACCCGCGCCTGGGGCCGGGTGGAGTCGGTCGACGTGATCGACGAGCTGACGGCGGTGATGCATATCGACGAGGTCAGCACGTATTTCGACCGCATCGGCACGCTGTTGCCCGAACACATCGAAGGCCGCATCTACGACTCTGCGAAGGGGCCTGGCGATTACATCAATCGCAGCACCTACAATCGGGCGCCGACCACGCCGGGGTTGTGGAACGGGCCGTATCGCGTGGCGGAGTATGCGTCGGGCAGCACCATCGTGTTGGAGCCGAACCCCTACTGGGCGGGCCGGAAGCCTGGCTTTGCAAAGATTGTGTTCAGGACTGTGGACAATACGTCTGCGCTGATGGCCAATCTTCAGGCGGGCGATGTGGACATGACGCCCGGCGAGGGGATGGGGCTGACGGTGGACCAGGCGCTTTCGCTGGCCAAGAATTCGCCTGATCGGTTCAACTATATCTACAAGCCGGCGCTGACCTACGATCATATCGATCTGCAACTGGGCAACCCTATCTTGGCGGATGTGCGCGTGCGCCGGGCGCTGTTGCATGCGATCGATCGCAAGGCGATGACGGATCGGCTGTTCGACGGCAAGTTTCCTGTGGCCGATAGTTGGGTGAGCCCGCTGGAGCATATTTTTACGCGCGATGTGATGCGCTATCCGTTTGATCCGGCGCGGGCGCGGGCGCTGCTGGCCGACGCTGGGTGGAAGCCTGGGAGTGATGGAATTTGCCGGAATGCGGAGGGGGTAAAGCTTTCGATCGAGTTTCGTGTGACGGCCGGCAACAAGTTGCGCGAGTTGATGCAGCAGGTGATCCAGAGCCAGTGGAAGACGGCGTGTATTGAGACGATCACGCGCAACGATCCGCCGCGGTTGTTGTTTGGCGAGACGTTGAAGAAGCGCAGCTTCACGGGGGCTGTGCTGTATTCGTGGCTGTTCAACGTGGAGAGCAGCCCGCGCCAGATTTTGGGAAGTGATCAGATTCCGACTGCGGACAACAACTGGTCTGGGACCAACTACACCGGCTGGCACAACAGCATCATGGACGAGGGCATCAAGACCGTCGAGACGGAGACCGATCCGGCCAAGCGGCAGGTGGCGTGGGATGCGATGCAGCGTGTGTATGCCGAGGAACTTCCGGTGCTGCCGCTGTTCTTTCGGGTGGAGGTGCATGTGGTGCCGAAATGGCTGAAGGGCTATCGGCCGACCGGGCACAATGATTTTTCAGTTTATTGGGCCGAGAACTGGCGTTCGGAATGAGTGCGCCGCTGTTGGAAGTGG
>JBBROR010000158.1:0-7657 GCA_038229175.1 Acetobacterales bacterium
CCAATGGACCGACTACGCCAGCGCACTCGCCTATGACTTCACCAAAGAGGACGAGGCCCTGGTAGACCGCCTGGTCACACCCGGCCACCCCTCCACCCCTGGCTACAACGATCCCGCCTACCCGCTGGAAGGCCGGATCGCACGAGCATGAACATCCTGCTCGGACTGATCATCGGCAGCGCCTGGGCGTTCTACGAGGCCCTGATCCTGGACCGCCCAGACCTCGCCGCCGTGATCCACGATCCCTATGCCACCATCATCCACATCGCCTTCGCAGCGTTCTTTCTGGGCCTGGTCTTCGTTCTGTCCTGGCAGGAAATGCACCGCTCCACCCGGTGGTGGATCACCTGGCCGAAGATCTATCTGCGCAACACGATCGTGATGAGCCTGGGCGTGGTGCTGCTGATCTACGGCAGCCGTATTTTACTCAATGGCATCGACCCCACCGGCCATCGCGCACTTTGGTAGGCTAGTTTCGGCCCGTGAAAACCGGCGGGCGCTTCTCCAGAAACGCCGCCACGCCCTCCTGGAAGTCCGGCGTGAACCCGGCCTCCCTCTGCAGGTCGCGCTCGATGTCGAGTTGCGCGTCAAAGCTGTTGGTCGCACTGGCGGCGAACGCGCGGCGGGTCAGCAACAGGGCCTGGGTCGGCATCGCAGCCAGCCGCGCGGCCATCGCAAGCGCCTGCGGCATCAGCTCGGAATCGTCGAACGCCTTGTAGATCAGCCCGATCGCTTCGGCCCGCTCGGCGCCCACCGGCTCGGCCAGCATCGCCATCGCACGCGCCCGCGCATCGCCCACCAAACGCGGCAGGTGATACGTGCCGCCGGCATCGGGAATAAGGCCAATCCTGGAAAAGGCCTGGATGAAGTTCGCCGATTTCGCGGCCAGCACGATGTCGCAGCCCAGCGCCACATTGGCCCCGGCGCCGGCGGCAAATCCGTTCACCGCCGCAATAGTGGGCATTTGCAGCGTGTGCAGCTTGCGCACCAGCACGTTCCAGCCGCGATCCAGAGTATCGCCGAGGTCACGGCCAGGTGTAATTCCCGCCAGATCCGCGCCCGCACAGAACGCACGGCCCGTGCCGGTGAGAACCAGGGCGCGACAGGTGGCATCAGCCTCCACCTCCCCAAGCACCTGCACCAGTTCGGCGATCAGCTCGGCGGTGAGTGCGTTCATCCGGTCGGCACGATTGATCGTCACGACGCAAAACCCGTCATGAACAGCCGTTTGAATGAAATCCGACATGCTGCCTCCCGTTTGAACGGAAGCGTAGCTCAGTCGGCTGCAGCGAGCGATCCTTGGGCGCGGGCCGCGACGGCACGACCGAACGCCCGAAATATGCCGGCGGAGACGGCATCGGTCTCGAAATCATATTCCGGATGCCACTGCACACCCACCGCAAAGCCCGGCGCCGTCACCGCGCGGATCGCCTCGATGGTCCCATCAGGCGCCACCGCGTCGGCGACCAGGCCAGGCGCAAGCCGGTCGATGCCCTGGTTGTGCAGCGAATTGACGGCAATCGTCGAAGCGCCGGCGATGCGATGCAGCCAGCATCCTGTTTCAAGTCGCAACGCATGGGCCTTGCCCGTGCGAACGGCCGGGTTGGCCTGCATGGGCGTGGAATGATCCATCCGGCCGGGCAGATCCTGCAGTCGCTGGTGCAGGCTGCCGCCCATCGCCACGTTGAATTCCTGCAATCCCCGGCAGATCGCCAGCACCGGCACGCCCTGCGCCACGGCGGCGCGGATCAACGGCAGCGTGACGGCGTCGCGCATCGGGTCTTCCGGCGTGCCCTCGGCATGGTCCGGCCCTTCATACAGCAAGGGCTGCACGTTGGATCGGCTGCCGGTGAGGATGATGCCGTCCAGCCGCGCCAGCAGGCTTTGGATGTCGGCGGTATGCCCGTTCGCCGGCAGCAGCACCGGCACAGCACCCACCATTTGGTCGGTGGCACGAATATAGGTGTCGGACGCGGCATGGTTGTTCATACCGAACACGCCGAACAGCTTGGTGCAGCACGAGATTCCAACGAGCGGTTTCATAAGCGTGATCGTCCGGCAGATTTGCGGCAAAATAAAGATAAAAGGACAAGCGGGCTTGCTTCACCTGCCTGAATCTATCAGGCCTTAGTTCTGATTGTTGCTCTTGAACCGCGGATCGTTGAATTCGAACATGCGGGCCGGAAAGTTGCCGCCAAGTTCGATGCCGAACAGGCTCACCCGCGTCTCCTGCCGCTGCCCGTCCACCACCGCCCATTGCCGCAACGCCAACGGCGCGTCGGCAAACACCAGGGTCAACGAGCCATCGGCGGGCGAGGCGGTGCGGATCGTCGTCACCTGGATCTGGCCGGGCAGACGATTGATCGCCGTCACGGTGATGTCGCCGCTCAGCTTGAAATTGTCGGCCAGCAGGATGCCCAGCGGCGTGGTGGCAAGCGGCACCGAGGTCGTCTGGTTCAACTGGCTGTCGTAGAACACCGCCGAGCCAAAGCCGGCCACCAGCAGGAACGGCGACGGCTTGTCGTATTCGAAGCGCATCCGACCGGGGCGCTGCAGCCAGGCATTCCCCTCGGTGGCGCCGCCGTCGGGCGAAACCTGCAGGAAGCGCGCCTTCAAGGTGCGCAACCCGTTCAGATACACCTCGATCCGCGCCAGATCGGCACGATCCTGCGGCGTGAAAGCGATCGGCTGAAGTGGAGGCGCCTTTTGCGCGAAGCCGGGAACCCACGGCGTCAATGCCGAAAGCAACGGAAGGGCAAGCAGAGTGCGACGGTTCATATCGGCGAATGTGGCATCGCGACGCGGCGAATCAAAGGTGTGGTGACGGATAGGCGCTATTCCGCCGGCGCAGGCGACGCGTTCCAGGTGTCCGGCGCCAGTTCTTCGGCCCGATCGGGGAAAAACAGCGCACAGCCAAGGGTAATCAGCGCAAACACCGCCAGCACGATAACGGACGCCGCAAGCGTTCCGGTGCGCTCGTGCAAAAAGCCCACCAGCGGCGCCGCGAAGGCGCTGCCGAGGAAGCCGACAAAGAAGCGCACCGAATACATCCGCGTGCGCAAAGCCGGCGCGATGTAGCGCGCCGTCATGGTCTCGTTCACCGTCACCTGGCCGAACAGCACGGCCGCCACCAGCCCCGCCACCGGCAGCACCATCCAGCCCTGCACGAAGGCGAGCGCCGCCAGGGCCGGGGCCAACACCATCGCCATCGGCAGGAACACCCGGCGCAAGGTGGTGCGGTCGATCAGGCGCCCCACCGTCAACTGCGTCAGCCCGCCGCACAGCGTGGCGATAAAGGCCAAGGTGCCCACCATCGGCAACAGAGAGGGATCACCGGCCAGCCGTTCCTGCATCAGCTTGGGCAACAGCAACGTGAAGGCGTTGAACACCAGGCCGGAAACGGCAGCGATCAGCAGCAGCACTACCACCGCCCGGCGCACGATGGCAGGCGGGATGGTGGGAAAAACGCGGGCGAAGCGCGTTGACACAGGATCATGTGCCGGCACCCGCATCCACGCCAGGCCCAGCACGGTGCAGATCACGCCGGGAAGAATAAAGGCCCAATGCCAGCCGGTCTGCGCCGCCAGGAACGCCGTGATGACAGGGGCCGTCGCCACGCCCAGATTGCCGAACACCCCGTTCAGCCCGATGGCACGGCCCGGCTTGTCACCGGCGGCCTCCACCAGCATTGCGGTGCCGATTGGATGATAGATCGCGGCAAAGAACCCGGTGGCCGCCAAGGTGAACGCCAGGATCTCCGGTGTGTTGGCAAGCCCGGTGGCCGCCATCGACAGCCCGGTGCCGACGAAGAACACGCTCATCAGGTTCTTCCGCCCGATGCGCGCGGCAATCCAGCCCTGCGGCAGCGAAAACAGCCCGTAGAGAACGAACATGCCCGTCGCCAGCGTCATGATCGGCCCATATTCGCGACCGAACGCGTCGCCTTGCTCGATGATCGCCAGCACCGCCGTCGGCAGGATCAGCAGACAGTAATGGCACAGCAGATGCGCCACATTGATGAACGCGATCTCGCGGGCGGCTGGGGTCATGCGGAACGATTCCACGCTGGATGCGGACGAGTGTGGCGCACCCAAACTTTCATGCCAATCACGTCGCGGCTCAGACGCGGCGGGGCAGCCGTGCACAGACCGCCAGCGCAACGCCACCCAACAGGCAAAGGCTGGCCGCCACCAAACGCCACGTCAGCGCTTCAGACAGGAACAGCACCGCACCGACGGCCGCAATGATCGGCACCGTCAGCTGCACCGTCGCCGCCTGGGTGGTCGAAAGCCGCGGCAGGGCGCGGTACCACAGCACATAGCCCAGCGCGGACGTGATCGTGCCAGACACCAGCGCCAGCACCACACCTTGCGTGGTGACTTCGGACGACGCAGCCAGCAGCAGGGCCAGCGGCACCGCAACCCCAGCCGCGCGCACGAAATTGCCCGCCGTCTGGCCGATGGGGTCGCCGGCCACGCGGCCCCGGATGGAATACACCCCCCAGGCCACGCCCGCGCTGATCATCAGCACACTGCCCCACAGGTCAGGTGTGTCCAGCCCCGGCAACAGCAGATACACCAGCGCCGAAAACGCGATGGCCAGGCCCACCAGCTCCGCCGGCGTCGGCCGGTCCCGGCGCAGCACGCCCCACAGCAACATCGATGTCTGCACCGCGCCGAACAGGATCAGGGCACCGACCGCCGCGCCCAGCCGCAGATAGGCGAACGAAAACGCCAGCGCATAGACCAGCAAGGAAGCGGCCGTGGCCCAGCTCCCCGGCAGAAGCGCCACCGAACCGCCCTGGACCCGGAACAGCACCACCATCACGGCCGCACCGGATGCCAGGCGGATCGCGGTGAAGCTGGCGGCATCGATGCCGTGGCCGCCCAAGGCCGCGCGCGCCAGCAGCGAATTCGCGGCAAATGCGATCAACGCCGCCAAGGTCAACAGAAAGGTCGTCTTCATCGTCTTGCCTGATGCCGCCGGGTCTGAGAGCGTTGCATATGGAGGAAGTCCGCCTCGTCGCATACAACCCGCTTTGGCCCGCTTTGTATGCGGCCGAAATCGCCCGCGTGCGTGCCGTGTTGCCTGAAGATCTGGTTTTGGAATGCGCGCATTTCGGCAGCACCGCCATTCCCGGCATGCTCGCCAAGCCGGTGATCGACATGCTGGTCATGGTGGCCTCGCTGGCCGAGGCCCGCGCCCAGGCCGTCGCCCCGCTGGAGACGCTGGGCTATTCTTACTGGGCCGAAAATCCCAGAAAGGACCGCATGTTCCTGGTGCGCGGCCTGCCCCCGGCGCCGACCCGCACGCATCATCTGCACATCACCGAGCCCGGCGGAGAGCTCTGCACCCGCCTCAAATTCCGCGACTACCTCCGCGCCCACCCAGACGAAGCCGCCCGTTACGCCATGCTCAAAACCGAACTCGCCCAACGCCACCGCACCGACCGCGAGGCCTACACCGAGGCGAAATCGGATTATGTGATTGGCGTGCTGGCAAAGGCGTAAGTCGATTATTTTGGCGGTCTGGTATGAAAAGCGGACGTTCGACCCTGTGCGAAAATCAAAACTTGTGCACCACCAGATGACGTGAAGCTTGGCAGCGTGTCTGCCAGTGCAGAAGTGATGTGCGAGTAATCAGCTTTGGGTCGAATGCGGAAATTTCAGGATCAATCAGAGACAGTCTCTAAGGCAAGCCCTTGCTAGTACTGTATTCAAAATGCAGCGCCACATCGGGATGCACGATCGGGTGGATGGCGTGCGCCGCCATCGCGCCCTCGCTGAACCCCTGCAAAATCAGCTTCAACTTCCCGGGATACGTCGCGATATCGCCGATCGCGAAAATCCCCTTTGTGCTGGTCTCGCACGTGGCCGGGGTGACTGAAATGTGGTGCTTGGCCAGATCCAGGCCCCAGCTTGCGATCGGGCCGAGATCCATCGACAGGCCGAAGAAAGGCAGCAGCACGTCTGCTTCCAGATGCCGCGTCTTGCCATCCAGATCGGCCACTTCCACCGAGCGCAGCACGCCGCCCTCGCCGTGCAGCGCATGCAGCTGGTACGGGATCACCATATCTACCTCGCCTGCAGCCGCTGCCGCATCGAGTTGCGCCGCCGTCTCGGGCGCCGCGCGGAATTTCGCGCGGCGATGCACAACCTGCACGCTGGCCGCGATGCTGCGCAGCGACAGCGCCCAGTCCACCGCCGAATCCCCACCCCCTGCGATCACAACCCGCTTGCCGCGGTAATCCTCGCGCCGGCGCACATAATACTGAACCGCACCGGTGGCCTCAAACGCCTCCAGCCCCTCCAGCGGCGGCCGGTTGGGGCCGAATGCTCCAGCCCCGGCCGCGATGACGATGGCCCGTGCCTGGATCGTCTCGCCGCGATCGGTGGTGAGGACAAACGCCCCCGACTCGCCCGCCAACGTCTCCACCCGCCGCCCCAGCAGGCGCGGCACGTTGAACGGCGCAATCTGCCGTTCCAGGTTGGCAATCAACGCGCCCGCCTCGATCGCGGGATGGGCTGGAATGTCGTAGATCGGCTTCTCCGGATACAGCGCCGAACATTGGCCGCCCACCTCACCCAGCGCGTCGATCAGCAGGCTGGACAATTTCAGCATGCCACATTCGAAGGCCGCGAACAGGCCGACCGGCCCCGCGCCGATGATGGCCACGTCGGTGACGAAAGGAGAAACGCTGTGGGGGGATGCTTCGCTCATGCAGCAAACCTAGCCTCGCTTGGCCGCAAGACAAGCTTGTGTTGTGACGACTCGCCCGCAGCGCCACAATGCAGTCATGCCTGACATCGACCTGCCAGACCTTTCCGCCACCGAGGCGCTTGCCGCGCGTCTGGCCGCAAGGGTGCGCCCCGGCGACGCCATTTTGCTAAAAGGCCCGCTCGGCGCCGGCAAAACCGCCTTCGCCCGCGCCTTCCTGCGCGCCGTCACCCAGAATTCCGCGCTCGACGTGCCCAGCCCAAGCTACACCCTGGTCCAAACCTACGAAACGCCCCTAGGCCCCATCCATCATTTCGACCTCTGGCGGCTGGACGGACCAGGCGCTGTCGTGGAACTCGGCTGGGACGAGCTGACGCAAGACATCGTGCTGGTGGAATGGCCCGAACGTCTCGGCGATCTCAGGCCCGAAGGCGCGTTGGCGATCACCCTGTCATCCACCGGCGAACACAGCCGAACCGCAACCCTGTCCGGCTGGGAAAACCGCGCATGAACCTCGCCACCCTCCCCGCCAACGTCGATTTCCTCGAAGCCGTCGCACGCCGCTGGCTTGCACAGGACATCCCGCAGGGCGAGGGCCTCATTCTCCTGCCGACCCGCCGCGCCGCCCGCTCCCTGGTCGATGCGTTCCTCCGCGTGTCCGGCAGCGCGCCCATGCTGCTGCCCCGCATCACCGCCATCGGCGCGCTGGACGAAACGCCGCTGGCACTCGAAGGCGCGCTCGATCTCCCCCCCGCCGTCGAGCCCGCCCGACGCCTGGCCGAACTCGCTCGCCTGATCATGGCCCTGCCGGAGGACGCTGGCGGCGTCGCCCGTGCCGACCAGGCCTGGATGCTGGCCGGCGAGCTGGCACGGCTGATGGACGAGGCGGAACGCGCCGAGATCGAAGACTTCCCGACCGCCTTGGGAAAAGTGGCCGACG